>NZ_JBHYXD010000008.1:65542-115386 GCF_042751995.1 Streptomyces sp. NPDC059371
GTGTTTTTTGCCCCCCTCCCCACTTACACTCTCCCCCCCCACCCCCCGGGGGGGCCCCCGGGGCCCCCCCCCCCCCCCCGCCGCCCCCCCGGCTGCTGTCACTCGATCCATCGGGCGGCAGCCTCGTACATCGTGGCCGGGGTGCTGTTGAACCCGATACGGATCCAGACCGATGACAAGGACGCGTGGTGAGGCAGCCGTGTCCATGTGCGGACCACAGCGTCGAGTGATCCGTGGAGCAGTTCCCGACCGGATCTCCTTCAGCCGAGCTGAATCAGCCGTGCAATGTGAGGAGCACCTCGTCGACTTCCTCGCCTCGCCCGTTCGCGAAGCCCCGGTCATTGCCGGTGACCACGAATCCGCACTTCTCCAGGACCCGGATGGAACCGGCGTTGTCCGCAGCCGCGCGGGCGTGCAGCGGGCGCGTGACCGCGATGGCGAGGAGCCCGCGCAGCGCGGCGGTCGCGGCTCCTCGGCCCCAGTACTGCCGCCCGATCCAGTACGTGACCTCGCGTTCCTCGGGCGGGCCGTAGACGGCCACGTGCCCGACGACCTCACCGCTTTCGCCGACGACGGTGCGATTGACGACGGCTGGATCCTGGCGGATCCGTGCCCAGTGGGATTGGAAATGGTCGGCGTCCGACGGGTCCTTGGCAGTGAACGCTGCCATACGGATCCCCTCGGCATCGTTCATGTGAGTGAAGAACACTGGCAGGTCGGTGTCTCTCACCTCTCGCAGCACTACATCCATCGGAGCCTCCCGGCTGGTGATTGTGAGCGGTCGGTTGCGTCGCGATGAGCCGGTTCGATCATTTCAGGCGATGCCCGCCGCCGAGGACGTTTCACCACTTCGGCCTGACCATGCCGGGGAAGTCGGATGAGGGAGTCGCGGCCGTGGTGCGGCGACGGCCAGGCGGGACGGGTTCACCCGGAAGGCGGCGGGCTCTTCGGGTGTTCCGGACCGTGGATCCGGCCGGGCGGCCGCGTGGTGCCGTGCCGTGCCGACGGGCGCGCGCACAGCATGACCGTTAGGTTTTCCATGTCCGTTGTGCACCTCATGGCGTGCTGACCCGAGGAGTCCCGCGATGACCTCGTTCCCCACCGATCTGTCCCCCTTGACCGGCCGCTACACCATCGACGCCGCGCACAGCCGTATCGGCTTCATTGCCCGGCACGCGATGGTCACCAAGGTCCGCGGCGCGTTCACCGAGTTCGAGGGCAGCGCGTCCTTCGACGGCTCCGACCCGTCCAGGTCGGGGGGCAAGGTGACCATCGAGGCCAAGAGCGTCGACACCCGCAACGCCGATCGCGACAAGCACCTGCGCAGCAACGACTTCTTCAACATGGACGAGTACCCGCAGATCACGTTCGTCTCCACGGCCGTCCACCGCAGCGGCGACAGCAGTTTCGACGTCACCGGGGATCTCACCATCAAGGACGTCACCAAGTCGGTGACGATCCCCTTCATCTACGAGGGCACCGCCACCGACCCGTTCGGCAACGTTCGGGTCGGCCTGGAAGGCTCGCTCTCCATCAACCGCAAGGACTACGGCGTCATCTGGAACGCGGCGCTGGAGACCGGCGGTGTCCTGGTGAGCGAGAAGATCCAGCTCGAGTTCGAGATCTCCGCGATCAAGGACGCCTGACGGGGCTCGATCACGATGTCGC
Source organism: Streptomyces sp. NPDC059371 (assembly GCF_042751995.1). NCBI lineage: Bacteria > Bacillati > Actinomycetota > Actinomycetes > Kitasatosporales > Streptomycetaceae > Streptomyces > Streptomyces sp. NPDC059371. The sequence continues at coordinate 67,211 of NZ_JBHYXD010000008.1, forward strand.
GTCGACGGCGATCGTGCACAGTCTCTTGGTGGCGCGCGTGAGGGCGACGTACAGGTCGCGCTCGCCGCTGGGGCGGGCTGTGGCGATCTCCTCCGGGGCGACGATGACGACCGCGTCGAACTCCAGGCCGCGGGCCTCGGAGGCCGGTACGAGGCGTGCCCACCGGGCCACACCCGCGGATGCCAGCTCCTCGACCCGGTCGTCCGCGCAGATCACGGCGAGCAGTTCACTCGGGTGGGCCTCGGTCTGCGCCCGGAGTTCCTCGGCCACGGTGGTGCTGATGGTGTGCGGTGTCGCGGTGAGCCGCCGCGGAGGCTCACCATGGCGGATCGAACGGCTCGGTGTCTGTCCGGGGGCGATCCGGGACAGGAGGCCGTGGGTGGTCGCCAGGATCTCCTGCGTCGTGCGGTAGCTGACGGTCAGTGTGTGCAGGGCGAACCGGCCGCCGAGATGCGGGCCCAGCGCCTGGGACCAGTCGCTGGCCACGGTCAGGGCGCCCGCCTGGGCGAAGTCGCCCACCAGCGTCATCGACCTGGCCGGGCATCGGCGCATCACCATCCGCCACTGCATGGCGGTCAGCTCCTGTGCCTCGTCGACCACGACGTGCCCGTACGACTGCTCCGGCGGCCCGTCCACCAGGGCTGCCGCCTCGTCCAGCAGGGGCAGATCGGCATCGGTCCACGGGGCGTCAGGAGGACGTACCAGCCGGGAACGTTCGTCGCCGGTGAGGGACGCCAGGTGCCTGGCCATCATGCGGGGGTCCACCAGCAGGGTCCGTACGAGCCCTTCGGGCGTCAGTCGCGGCCAGAGGGCTTCCACCGCGTGGTCGACGTGGGCGTCGCCCATGAGGTTCGCGCGGGCGGCGCCGGCGTCGAACACCTCCTCGGCCGGGTCGCCGGCCGGAGCGTCGTCGAAGCCGAGAGCTCGCAGGTCGGACGCGGCCGCGGCGTCGAGATTCATGCCCGTGCTCTCGGCGATCTCGGCGTCGATGTGTTCCAGGGCCTCGACGGCGCCGCGCTCCAGGGCACGCGTGACCGTGCCGATCAGGTGCTCCTTGAACACCTCCCGGGCACGGTTGTGCGCCAGGCCGCTCGCCGTCGCGGCCTCCCGCGCCGCGGCGACATCCACGCTCTCCAAGCGGACCTGCTCCTGCCCGACGCGCACCGTGAAGCCGCTGCCAGGGGCCTGCCGGGAACGCACCAGGTCCGCGAGAGCCTCGGCCAGCGCGGAGCTCCCCTTGAGGCGCGCGACGTCGAACGGTTCCGCGGCCCCGGGCACCACCCCGGCCAGTTCCTCGCAGGTCGCCAGGAGCACGTCGTTCTCCCCAAGAGAGGGCAGCACCTGGGACACGTAGTCGAGGAACCGCGTGTTCGGCCCGAGGACCAGCACACCCCGGGCGGCGGCGCCCGGGAACGCGTACAGCACGTACGCCGCCCGGTGCAGCGCGACCACGGTCTTGCCCGTGCCGGGGCCGCCCTGCACCACCGTGACCCCCCGGTGCGGGGATCGGACGATGGCGTCCTGCTCCGCCTGGAGCGTCGCCACCGCCGAACGCATCCGTCCCGTGCGCCGTGCCTCCAGCGCCTCGGTCAAGGGACTGTCGCCGACGACGTCATCGGCCGCGGCCGCGGATCCGTCCAGGAGCTCGTCGCTCACCGTCCGTACGGCACGGTCCTCGACGCGAAGATGACGGCGCCGCCGCAGCCCCATCGGATGGACGGCCGTCGCCTCGTAGAAGGGCCGCGCCGCGTCCGCCCGCCAGTCGACGAGCAGCGGTACATCGCGGTCATCCACGTGCAGCCCGACTCGTCCGATGTGCAGGGCGGTTCCCTCCGCACCGTCGATCCGGCCGAACGCCAGCCCCTCCTCGGCTCCCTCCAGCCGGCGGAGGCCGCGTGCCAGTCGCTCCGCGGCCGCATCGCGCTCGTACACCTCGCCGGGGCTGTCGGCCGGCGACCTCAGCACATCCGCCAACTGTGCCCGTACATCCGCCAACCGCTCGTCGAGCAGCCCGTACATGGCGGCCACGTGAACCTGCTCCGCCTCGACCTGTTCTGCGGCACCCTCGTTGAACGGCGGCAACAGCGGTCCTCTCCTCGAATCGACCCTCAGTATCGAGTGTGTCGAGGAGTCGCAACCACCGCGCCGTGCGGCACGGCCGTCTGCACCTGTACCCGCACCGGAGGGGTGACGTCACCGGTCCTCTCGGCGGCACCTGGACTGTTCGAGCGGGTTCGCGCCGTGGCCGGACTCGATCTCGCCCCCGCGTGCATCCTCGATGAGACCGCCCGCTGGGACCACGCCTTCATCCTGCGGGAAAGTGGGCAGCGCTCCATGTCGAGACGCTCGCCCTACGCCCCTCTCAACATACGCCCCTCTCGCCATACACCCCTACGGCCCGATGTCAGTGCCGTCCGCCATGATCTGACCCATGAACGACATCGAGACGGCTCCGCCTCTGCCTTCCCGCATGCGGGACAGCCACGCGATAGGCGGCGCCCTGGGGGGTCTCGTCCATGTCCCGGAAGGCTGGAGCTTCGGTACCTTCGAGGACATCGAGCGCATCGGACGCTACGTCGAAGGCAGTCGGGCACTCGATCCGGGCGAACAGGAGGTCCACCTGTCGCCGGAGGGCACCTGGCCGGAAGTCATTGCCAGTTGGGCGCCCGATCCGAGCGGACGGAAAGTCCGGCTTCCCGGATCGGGCACCTGGACGGACGTCGTAGGACGCACGGGCGGGCTCGCCATGCGCGCGGCGTCCCCCGCGACCAGGCCGGAGCGCCGCGAAGTGGTGCTCCGCTTCCTGGAGATGTGGGCGGGCACGCCGTTCGCCGATCCGGCCTACCGCTTCCGCGTGGGCCGGCTCGCCGGGCCGATCTCGTTCAACGCCCGCGACCACCAGGGGGTCTCCTTCGGCCTGCATCTGCCGGGTGCGCGCAGAACGCTCTACTTCGAGGCCGTTCTGCCCGGTGGCGAAGCAGCCCCGCGCCCCGAGGAGCCGCTGCACGTCGTGGACTGCCGGCACGGCTGGGGCACTCCCTCGCAGCTACGACGCCTGGTGGAGCTCGTCCGGGAGCGCGGCCCGGTCACCTGGGACGCGGACGCGGTACTCGCCCTGAGCGAGGCGACCGGGCTGAGCCGCCCCGCCGCGGCCCTCGTCCTGGCCGGCAACCCCGGCGCGGGCAGCTACTACAAGCCCTTCCTCGACCAGCACGAACGTACCGTGTTCGGCTTCAAGAACGGCGAACTCGACTCGGCGCGCGAAGAGTTGGCGATGCTGGGTGACTCGGGGCGGAACGCCCTGCTCGCCGACGTGATGCCCGAGGACCCCGCGGACCTGTGGGAGCCGGGCAGCCCGGCCCGCGTCGCGGAGCGCGCCGCCGCGGCCTGGGCACAGCAGCACGGAGCCCGCCCGACCCCGCCGTGGAGCACCTGGCAGGCCGCGGTCGCCCTGGAGAGCCGGATGCCGGCGGCCCACCTGTGCCATCTGTTCCTCGACCCGACGGACTCCACTGTGCCACCGGGCTTCCGCCCGCGGGTCCGGCCCGGCCCGCCCGAGCAGCCCGTCCCGAGGACCCCGTGGGATATCACGCGCCGGTACGAGGCGGACTTGCTCGTGGACGCCGTCTTCGCCGGCCTGGTGTGGGCGTACCCGGACCTCCCCGCCGGAGACCCCGTGCGCGAGGGGATGCCCGAAGTCGTGCGCCATCTGCGCGAGTTGCTCGCCGCAGGCGACGCTGCGGCCAGGCTGCTCAACGAGAGCATGGCCCGCTACAGCCTTGGGAACCGGCGCTCCGACTGGCTCACGGACGGCACCGGCGACCGCATCACCGCCCGCGTCGCCGCCGGCGATCTGCCCCCGGGCCGCTACGAGTCCGACCCGCGCGCCTGTGTCCCGGACATCGTCGCCGACGTCGTCGCCACCCTCGGTCTGTCCGAGGACGCCGCCGCCCTCTATCTCCAACTCCTGCTGCTCCCGGCCCCGTCGGACCGCAACGTACGGCGCTGGAACGCATGGACCCCGACCCGCCACAAGGCGGCCGCGGCAGAGCTGACAGCGCGTGCTCTGGTGGTCGAGGACCGCAGACCGCGCGCGGGGCGCACCCTCTTCCTGCCCGGACCGTGGGCGCACGCCAAGAAGCCTCTGCCACCGATGGAGACCTGGAAAGTACCGCTGATCGGGGCGCAGTTGCACTTCTCCGGGGACGAGGTGCGGGCCTTCGAGCTCCTGCCGGACACGCTTCCCGCGTTGTTCACGGAAGCCTGGCGGCTGGTCCGCGGGGGTCAGGGGCCGGTGGCCTGACGATCGGGGACGTGCGGCGGTCCGGACGACGCCTGCCGACGCACCGACGCACAAGCGGCCCTGGCGACTGCCTGCCGGTGACGGCGGCCCTGCGACTGCCTGCCGGCGACGGCGGCCCTGGCGGCCACCTGACGGCGGACGGCGATCCACAGCCGTCGGCGTGCGGCGGTCGTAGCCCCTCTCGCCGCGGTGACGTGGCCTCCTGTGGCCTCCTGTGGCCTCCTGTGGCCGCAGTGCTGCACAGGATGGCCGCGCGTGACAGATTCATGACGTGTGCATGTAATGCCTTTTCGATCGCCGGACCCGGAACCCATGGTCGCTGTGTGGCACCGACCCGAGTGCCACGCATGGTTCGGCGGGGATCCGCACCAGGATTCCGCGCCCGATCGCAAAGGACCTCCTCACATGGCAGCAGTACGCACCATGAAGCGGCGCATCGCGGCGGCGATCGCCACAACGGCCGCCGCGGCGACCGCAGTCGGCGCCCTTTCCGCCCTCCCCGCCCAGGCCACGCCGGCCGAGGGAACCGTCTTAGGGGCGCATTCCTCCGACGCCGTTCCCGGCAGCTACATCGTCACGCTCAAGAAGAACGTCGGCTTCAAGGCCACCGCCCCGCACGGGAAGAGCCTGGTGGCCGAGTACGGAGGCACCGTCAGGCGGACGTTCACCGCGGCGCTCAACGGCTACGCCGCCCACCTCACCGGCGCCCAGGCCAGAAGGCTGGCGGCCGACCCCGACGTCGCCTCGGTCGAACAGGACCAGGTCGTCCACACCCTCGGCACCCAGACCAACGCTCCCTGGGGTCTGGACCGGATCGACCAGACGAACCTTCCGCTGAGCGGCACGTACACCTCTCCCGACGACGGGGGCAGCGGGTCGACCGTGTACGTACTGGACACCGGCGTGCGGATCACCCACCAGGACATCGCGGGCCGCGCCTCCTACGGGTGGGACTTCGTCGACAACGACGCCACCGCGCAGGACGGCTACGGCCACGGTACGTTCGTCGCGACCGTCGCCGCCGGAACCACCTACGGCGTGGCCAAGAAGGCGAAGGTCGTCGCCGTACGGGTCCTCGGCAACGACGGCTCCGGCACGACCGCCGGGGTCATCGCGGGCGTGGACTGGATCACCGCCAACCATGTGGCCAACTCCGTCGCCAACGTCTCCCTCGGCGGCGGCGCCAGCACCTCGCTGGACAACGCGGTGAAGAACTCCATCGCCTCTGGGGTGACGTACTCCATCGCGGCGGGCAACTCGGGCGCCCTGGCGTCGAACTACTCCCCCGCCCGGGTCACGGAAGCGCTGACCGTCGGCGCGACGACCAGCACCGACGCACGGGCGACCTACTCCAACTACGGCTCCAGGGTCGACCTCTTCGCCCCCGGCTCCGGAATCACGGCGGCCTGGAACACCTCCGACTCGGCCACGTACACGGGCAACGGCACGTCGTTCGCCGCCCCGCACGTCTCCGGGGCCGCCGCCCTCTACCTGACGGCCCACCCGGGCGCTTCCCCCGCGACCGTCGGCAGCGCGCTGGTCAACGGCGCGACCAGTGGAGTCCTCAGCGGTATCGGTTCGGGCTCCCCGAACAAGCTGCTGAAGCTCGTTCCCTGATCAGGGGCATAGGCGATTGAGGCAGGAAGCTCGGCCGGATCCCCGGTCGAGCTTCCCGTGCTCCCGGGCCGGCACCGAGGTGTCGAGCAGGGCTCAGTTCCGTACGGCGCTGGTCAGCGGGGACATTACGTGCCACCCCAACGTCTCGTACAAAGCCCGGCCCTCAGGCGTCGCGACCAGCACACCTGTCGTGGCCCCCTGCCCGGCCGCGGCCTCGGCGAGCGTGCGCATCAACAGGCGGCCCAGACCCCGGCGTTGATGAGCGGGGTCGGTCTCGACCTGGTCGACGACATAGGCGGAGCCCGTGACGGCGACCTGACCGCGCGCGGCGAAGGCGCCGTCGGCGGAACGGACCAGGGCGCGGGTGAGGCCGGCCCGGGTCCAGGTGTCCAGCCGGTAGCCTTCGGTGATTGCCGGCGGGGCTTCGGCCTGGATGGGACGCGAAGGAGCGGCCATCAGGAAGCCGGGGCCGCCGGCGAGGGACCAGCCGGGCCCGAGCCAGGATTCGACCGCCTCCGGTGGCGTGGGCGTCTTCAGCCAGACACCGGGTGCGGCAGTGTTCTCGGTGATCTTACGGACGACCGTTTCGTCGCCGGCCGACAGCACGTGGCGTATGACGTGCCCACGCAGCCCGACGTCAACGGTGAACCCCCAGGCGGCGGGGACGGGTTGGGCCGCGCCGCGCGAAACGGCCCACCCGTGAGTCCATGCGTGTATGGCCTCGGCCGTGTTCAGGTACCGCAAGACGCCCCCCGGCACAGGTAATGGATGCGTGTGGCTGACCAGGACGCGCATCCACACGCATCCATCTTATTGAACATGACTTGCAATTGCCACCATCATGCAAGAAGAAGATCTACAGCACGGCCGAACCGTCGGCCTTCGGTGATTCGGCCGAGCGGACGGCAAAACGGCACCGCTGTCAGTCCCCTCCTTCGCACAGGAGATGCATCCCGACAGATCTCTCGCGTCGCACAGCCGACGGCGTCCGGCTATTGCCACCCTCCTGCGCGGCCTCAGCCGCTCTGGAAGCGGCGAGCCTCGGCCACGAGTTCTGGGGACAGGGCAGGACCGGAACAGGCGTGGTCGATGAGCAGGTCGCGGTACGGGCTGTCCGGCAGGTGCGGTGCCAGTCCTGTGAAGTCACGCAGGTCGTCGGGTGAGCCCGTGAGCCGCGCGCGGTAGGCGGCGCCGGCCGCGCGAAGCGTGACGTCGTCCGGTTCGTGCTCCAGCGCCTGCCTTGTGAGCTGGACAGCGGCGGCGAAGTCGCCTTGTTCGGCGCGGAGGTCGGCCAGGTCGAGATACAGCGACCAGTTGGTCGGGTCCAGGGCCAGAGCGCGTTCGAACGCCGCCGCGGTCTGCTCGGGATCCCCCAGTTTCCGCCATGTCCCCGCCCGTACGACTTCCGTCAGCATGATCCGTTCCATGGCATCCGCCCGGTCGCAGAGGGCGAACGACGCGTCGGTGAGACCGCAGGCCCGCAGGAAGATCGCCATCTTGGCCATCGCCTCGGGCACCGGCTCTCGGGCACAGACCACTTCGATCAGGCCGAACCAGGGGCGAAGCTTCTCCCGGGTGCCGGGGGCATCCAGAGCGCGGGCGTGGTCCGTCGTCCGCATGACGGCTTCGGCCAGGGCGTTGGCGGTCACCGCCTCCAGGAACCGTACGTCCCTGAACCAGGGGGCGTTGGCCCAGGCGATGGTGGGCTTCGCGCCCGTGACCGATCCGATCGCCATCACCGCGGTATCCATGTCGTTCTCGATGAAGCTGACGTACGACCACGCCAGCACGGACCGCAACGAGTCGGCGCCTTCAAGGAGCTCGGCCAGGTCCGCCCGCTGCTCCGCCCACAGTGCGGCGAGCACCGCGTACGGTTCCGGATCCTCGGGTGCGGCGGCGATGGCGCCGGCGACATGGTGGACGGCCGCAGCGGGGCTGCCGCCACAGTGCGCCATCACCCGCGCAAGACCGATCCCGCCCGCCACCGCTCGATTCGACGTCATCCGAAGATCGTAGAACCTCGAATGCCCCGCTTGGGAGGCACCTCGACCAGTGCGACGTCGGCAGGCGCGGTGGCCAGACTGCTCTGGGGATGCCCGACCCGCGAGTTGCCTGGCATCGCGCAGGCCAGGTTCTCCGGGGCTGGGCACAGGGGCTTTTCCGGCTTCCTCGATTCGCCTCCGTGGAGCAGTCCGACTTGCCACACTGGTCACTGCGCCATGGGACGGTGGGACGGGCGGATCCATGGCCGATCGGGGGCGTGCCATGGATGTGCTGCTGGGGCTGGTGCCGGACGAGGCCGCGAACGCGGTGGAGACCGAGCGGCTGGCGCTGCGACTCCGCGCCGAACTCCGCGAGCGTCACATCCACACGTCGCAGGTGTTCGCGGACGGTGTTCCGCCCGAGGGCGCCAAGGGGGTCGACGCGCTCACCGCGGGTGCGGTGGTCCTGGCGCTGAGCGCTCCTGGCGGAGTGCTGACCTCATTGGTCGGTCTGCTGCAGGACTGGCTCGGCCGGCAGTCCGCCCGGCATCGGGTCTCGGTCACCATCGACGGCGACACGGTGGACGTGGAGCATGCGACTCCGGAGGAACGGCGGCAACTGCTCGACGCGTTCGTGCGCCGCCATGGAGTGGGTGGGGAGTAGCCGTGGGACGCCGATTCGCCTTACTGATCGCCACCCACGACTACGAGGACGAGGGGCTGGCGCAATGACCGCGCCCGGCCACGACGCCGAGGCACTGGCCGAGGTGTTGCGCGATCCGGAGATCGCCGGGTTCGAGGTGACGATCCTCGTGAACGAACCGCAGCACCGAATCGGCGCGGTCCTCGGCGAATTCTTCCGCGACCGCCGCCACGACGATCTCACGTTGCTGTACTTCACGGGACACGGTCTCAAGGACGAGGAGGGCCGGCTTCATCTGGCCGCGACGGACACCCGCCGCTCCAACCTCATGTTCACCTCCCTGGCCGCGGAGCGGATCGACCAGGCGATGCGCACCTGCGCAGCGCGGCGGCAGGTGCTGATCCTCGACTGCTGCTACAGCGGTGCCTTTCCCGCGGGCCTGGTCGCCAAGTCGGATGACGACGTACACACGCTGGAGCGGTTCCAGGGCAACGGCCGCACGGTGCTCACCGCGTCCGATGCCACGCAGTACTCCTTCGAGGGAGACCGCCTGCACGGCCGCGCGCCCCGGTCCGTCTTCACCGGGCATCTGGTGCAGGGACTGCGCGACGGCAGCGCCGACCTCGACGGCGACGGCGACATCACTCTCGACGAGCTGTATAGCTACGTCCATGACAAAGTCGTCGCCGAGATGCCGCAACAGCGGCCCAAGAAGCAGGAGAACGTCGAGGGCCGCACTGTGATCGCCCAGAACGTCGGCTGGGATCTTCCCGCGCCGCTCCAGCACGCCTTGCTGAGCCCTCTCGTCACGGACCGGCTCGGCGGAGTGCAACAACTCGCCCACCTGTACCGGATCGGCAACAACAGGGTCCGTGCTCGCGCGGCGGAGCGGCTACGGCTCCTGACTGACGACGACAGCCGCGCCGTGGCAGCCGCGGCCGCCACGGCGGGTGAGGCCGCCGGACTCCTCGCGAAGACCGATCCAGGATCGGCGGACATCGACAGGCTGCTCGAGCAGGCGATGCAGGAACGGGACGCGGACGCGCTCGACCAGGCGGAGGACCGCTACTGGTCGGCTCTGGACCTCGCGATAGAACACGGAACCAGAAGGCAGCAGGGCTGGGCCTGGGACGGACTCGGCTCCTGCCGGTGGCGAGCCAGGGACTTCGAAACGGCTCTGAAGTTCTTCACCCGTGCCGACCGTCTCGCCGACGAGACGGGCGACGCACTCCTGAAAGCCTGGAGCCTGCACAACTTCGGCACGTACCAGCGCGAACACCACAACGTGACGGCGGCCAAGGACTTCTTCGAGCGGTCCCTGGCGGTGTCGGACATCCATCAGTGCCACACGGCCGCCGGATGGACCCACCACCAGTTGGCCGAGCTGGCCCGCGACGACGGGGACACCCGCCGGGAGCGGGAGCACTACGAAGCCGCCGCGCGGGTCGGGTCGGCCGGTGACAACCCGCATCTGGCGGGCTGGAGCCGGATTCACGTCGCCCAGTGCGCGGAGCACTCCGGCGACTTGTCGCAGGCGGGCGAGCACTATGCGCACGCCCTGGAGATCGGCACCAGGATCCACCAGCGATGGATGGTCGAGAGAGCCGAGACGGGCCTCGCACGGATCGCCGATCCGGCGGACCGCAGCCCGGAGCATGACGAGACCCGATCCTGAACCTGGCCTTCGGCTCCAGCCGGCTCCAGCCCGCTTCGTACGGCGGTGACGACTGGTTTTGTAGGAAGGAGACCGAGTCCTGGCGCTGCCCTCGGGCCGGTACCGTGCGGCACAGGCTCCGACACAGGGTTCCGTCGGGCCGCGAGCTCGGTCAAGCGCCTGCGCGCACTGATGCCAGCTTGGTCCATTTCCTGGCGATCTCCTCTGGCCGTTGGTGGCCGCACTCGATGATGTTGCCCACGTCATCGGTCACCTGTGCGTAGCAATCACCGGCAGCGATCCAGACCGTCACGTTCTCGATCCCGGCGGCCCGGTCCGCCTCGTTCACCCAAAACGTGATCGAGAAGGCCAACTCATCGCCGTCGTAGTCGGATCGGACACGGAAGGTCTCGCCAGGCTTCAGCCAGCGATCCTCTCCCAGTGGCTCCAGCCACAGAACCAGCCAGCCCTTGTTTTCGTTGCGAACATCCATCACTGCCATGGCCGCACAGTATGGGTACAAGGGCGGAGCGCATCACCTGGGGCGGCTGGAGAGGTTTTCGCGTACCCAAGCAGGATCGGGGTTGGTGTGTGGCCGGCCCGCCACGATGACGGTCGGCACGGTCTCGTTGCCGTCGTTGGCCACCCTCACCTCCGCGGCTCCTGCCGGGTCGCGCCAGATGTTGACCCAGTGCAGGCGGCGGGCGTGACGGCCCAGCCGGAGGCGCAGGCGTATGCAGTACGTGCAACCGGGACGCCAGTAGACGATGGGCCGGCCGTCGACCGCGCTGCGACGCTGCGCCTCCCCCGCGCCGATCGACCTCGGGAAGATCAGGGGCGAGTTCACGCCCGCGAGCGCCAGGAACGCCAGCAGCACCGCTGCGGCCGTGGTGGGGGTCCCCTTGAGGACCATCCCCGTCGCGACGGCCGAGCCGCAGAGCACGAGCAGCATCGGCAGGATCCAAGCACGCATCATGATGACGCAGGGTACCGACGAGTCGGCGTTCGCATCGGACGAGGGCCTGTTCTGCCTCTGCCTCTGCCTCTGCCTCTGCCTCCGTCTCGCCCCGCCCCGCCCCGCCCCGCCCTGTCTCGTCTCGTCTCGTCCCGTCTCTTCGACCGGGTGAAGCTCGACTTGATAGGCAAGTTGTTGCTTGCCTATGGTGATGCACGTGGCGGAGGATGTCTTCAAGGCGCTGGCCGACCCCACTCGACGGCGGATCCTTGACGAGTTGGTGGAGCGGGACGGGCAGACCCTGTTCGAGCTGTGCGCTCGGCTGGTGACCAAGCACGGTCTGGGACTGTCCCGTCAGGCGATCAGCCAGCATCTGGCCGTCCTGGAATCCGCGGGTCTGGTCGTTTCGCGGCGCCAGGGCCGGTACAAATTCCACGACCTCAACACCGAACCCCTCGAGCGCATCGCGACCCGATGGCTCAGGCCCGACGCATCGGAGAGCACCGAATGAGGATCCACCTGTCCAGCGTCTTCGTCGATGACCAGGAGAAGGCCCTGCGCTTCTATACCGAGGTGCTGGGATTCGTGAAGAAGCATGACGTCCCCCTGGGCGAGCACCGGTGGCTGACCGTGGTCTCGCCGGAAGATCCCGACGGGACCGAACTGCTGCTTGAGCCCTCCGGTCATCCCGCGGTGCAGCCGTACAGGACGGCGCTGGTCCAGGACGGCATCCCGGCCACCGCGTTCGCCGTGGAGGACGTGCAGGCGGAGTTCGACCGGTTGCGCGATCTCGGGGTGACCTTCACCCAGGAGCCTCTGGAGATGGGCCCGGTCACCACCGCGGTGCTGGACGACACCTGCGGCAACCTGATCCAGATCGTGCACAGCAAGTAGGGCCCGACCCAACTCATGCCCGGCCGCGATCCCCTGCCCGAGTGCGGGCCGATTCGACCGTGGGGTTCCGGGGACGCGCGGATGTCATCGCGCGAACATCACCCCGCCTTCGCCGCATCGGTCCCGTACAAGGTCGCGGCGGCGGTCTCGGCCCCCTTCATGTCACAGGTCTTCTGCCCGTCGGCCGGGGCTGTCCACAGAGGTACGAAGCCTGACGCGGCGGACGAGGACTCCAAGTCGCCGCGCAGGTCCTCGGCGAGGTCGGCGGCCTGTGCGTCGACAGCCGATGTGTCCGCAGCGGTGCCCCTGTCGCGGAGGAAGGTGCCGGCGACTCCCCATGGCCTGTTCCTTGAGGCCGCGTGGAGATCAATTGGCGAGCTGTCCGCCGGACACTCGCCCTATGCTCCTGCCTCGAGGCGGATCGGGTGATCCGCTGCTTGGGGGATACATGACAGCGCCAGGATCAATCCCGAACGTGACCGACGAGCGGCTGTGCTGGCTCATTCTGCGGGACGAACTCCGGCAGAGGAGCGGCAAGTTGCGCTTTCTCGGACGCCTCAGAGCCGTCATCGGCGGCCACCGGGCCAGCAGCGCCTTCTTCGAGGGAGACCTCAGACGCGAAGACACGTCGGCCCGGATGAGCGGCTACGCGGTGGCTGTGGACGCCTCCGCGCAGACGCTCTCACCCGACGAACGCCGACACCTGCGGTCAGCCGGTGAAGTGCCCGAATGGTTCAGGCCCGACGTAGAGCGGCGCTACCAAGAGTTCCGCAGGCGTCGTTGACCTGAGTGATGCCGCGGGACTCACCGGCAAACCTCTTGAGCCTCAAAGGAACTTTGCACTTGATGCTCGGTCAGCGTCTCCGGCGGCATCTCCGGGCCCTTTGGCATCACCCCGCAGATCGTCCGTCGATCCTGGGGGCAGTGTCATGGCGACCCGGAGTGCGCCGGTCACGTTACGGACGGGTGGGGGTCGGAGCGAGGGTGACCGTCGAGGTGAAGATGTCGCGGTCGTTCTGGCGGGCGGTGACGCGGACGCGGGTGCGGTCGAGAGAGTCGGTCGGGAGGGCGTCGGCCAGGATCCAGCACGGGGCGTCGAGTTCCGCGTAGCGGGTGAAGACGGACTCCATGCCGACGGCGACGGTGGGTGTGGGGTGGGCCAGGGCCTGGGCGGCCTGGCGTGCCGCCTCGAGCAGCAGCATGCCGGGGGCGTGGTCGACCACGTGGTCGAAGAGGATCGGGTGGGTGGTGTCGGCCCTCAACTGCCAGCGGTCGGGGGTGTGGGTGGGAGACAGCACCACGTCCTCGAAGCCGTCCCGGCCCACCGGTCGCGGGGACGCCGGGGGCGACAGCGGCAGGACACGAAGCGCCGCGATGTCGGCGTACCGGCCGCGCAGCCGCTCGTACACGGCACGGTCCTGGATGGTGAAGCGGGAGTGCGCGGTGGCGAACGGAACGCCGTCGCACAGGACCTCGACGCTCAGCGCGATCGCGGCGGCGCGGTCGCGGCGGTAGGTGACCTTCGGGCACGTGATGCGCAGTTCGACGAGGGCGGGAGTGGGGTCCGAGCCCGCCCGCAGGGCGAGGGGGCCTTCGAGGCCGGTGGGTGTCGTGGGTGCGGAGTCCGAGCCCGCGCACAGGGCGAGAGGGCTTTCAAGGCCCGTGGGTATCTCCGGGGCCGGGGCCGGAGCCGCTATGTGCCAGTCGAGGTCCTGCCACAGGAGCTGGTGGCCGAGCGGTACGGCGTAGGCGCCGTGGGAAAGCAGCGGCAGGGTCTGGCGGATCGTTTCGCTCAGCAGCATCGGATCGAGGAGGCCATCGCGGGTGCGGTAGAAGCGGTGGTCGCGGGGCCACTCGGCGGTGACGGTGAAGGCGTCCGGACCGGTGCGCTCCCAGGCCCGGAGGAGCACCTCCTCCTGCCTGGTCTTGTGCGTGTAGCTCTGCGGTACGGGTGCGAGCGAGCCGGTGGCGTACTCCCGTACAGCGGTGGTGACGTGTTCCTGGACGGCGGTGGTGACCTGCTCCTGGACAGCGTTCGACGGCATGACTGAATCTCCCCCTGGGTTCAGCACGAGATGGAGCCGGTCCCGTTTGGTCGTCGGGCCCGACTCGAATAACATAGAGGTCGTTCTTTTTGTTTGTCGAGGGATTCAGGAGGTCGATCGATGGCGCGTCAGCAGGAGCGTGCGGTCAGGACCCGGGAAACACTGGTGCGCGCAGCCGCCGAGGTCTTCGATGAAGTCGGTTACTCCGGCGCGAGCATCAACAAGATCCTCGACCGGGCCGGCGCCACCACAGGGGCCATGTACTTCCACTTCAAGTCCAAGGAGGAACTGGCCCGTGCGGTCATCCTGGAACAGGCCGCCGACCTGCGGCCTCCGGAGGGCGAGGGCGGACTTCAACAGCTCCTGGACATGACCGCGTACCTGGCGGTCGAGATGCAGAGCAACATCCTCTTCCGGGCGGGCGTACGGCTCGCCGTGGAGCAGGGGGCCACCGAGCTCCAGGACTACGCGATCTACGAGTGGTGGGCCGACCAGTTCCGCCAGGAGCTGGAGCGCGCCCGCGAGATGGGGCAGATCCTGCCGGAGGTCCAGGAGGCCGACTTCGCCCGGCTCCTCGTGGGTGCGTACACCGGCACGCAGATCATGTCCCAGATCTCCACCAACCGCGCCGACCTGCCCGAGCGGATCGCGTCGATGTGGCGATGTCTGCTGCCGGCACTCGCGCCGGCCGAGGTCATCGCGGAACTGGACCTGTCCCTGTACAGCGGCACCACCAGCACCACCGCCGCCACGGCCACCGATGCCGCCACCGATGCCGATGCTGCCGCCGCCGCCGAAACGGAGTCTTCCGCGTGACACCTCTCAGAGTCCTGCTCACCGGCGCCACCGGCTTCGTCGGTTCCGAGGTCCTGCGCGCGTTGCAGCGCGGGCGCGCCGGTGGGCGCGACATCAGCGTCCGCGCCCTCGCGCGGACCGCTCCGCCCGACGGCCCGGGCACGCCGGGCCTGTCCTGGGTGCCGGGGGACCTGTCCGACCCGGCGTCACTGCGCGGCGCGGTGCGCGACACGGACGTACTGGTCCACCTCGCCTCCCGGGTCTCCGGCAGCCCGGAGGCGTGCGAGGCCGTCAACGTGCACGGCACCCGCGCCCTCCTGGACGAGGCCCGGCGTGCCGGCGTCGCCCGGA
Organism: Streptomyces sp. NPDC059371; assembly: GCF_042751995.1. Taxonomy (NCBI): domain Bacteria; kingdom Bacillati; phylum Actinomycetota; class Actinomycetes; order Kitasatosporales; family Streptomycetaceae; genus Streptomyces; species Streptomyces sp. NPDC059371. The sequence continues at coordinate 82,450 of NZ_JBHYXD010000008.1, forward strand.
TCGTGCATCTGTCCACCGCCGCGGTCTACGGGCCCGGCCCGCACCGCGGGATCGCGGTGGACGAGGTCTCCCCGGCCCCCGTCTCCCCCGCCAGCGCCACCCGGCTCGCCGGGGAGCGCCTGGCCCTGGAGGCGGGGGCGATCGTGCTGCGGCCCGGACTCGTCCTCGGCGCCGGTGACCGCTGGGTGGTGCCCGCGCTGTCGGAGCTGCGCTCCAGAGTCCCGGCCCACTGGGACGGCGGCGGCGGGCTGCTGTCGGTGGTCGACGTCACGGACCTGGCCAGGCTGATCGTCACGCTCGCCGCGACCAACACCCCGGCGGGCCCCGCGGTGCACCACGCGAGCCATCCGGTGCCCGTCAGCAACCGCGACCTGATGGCAGCGCTGACCGAACGCGGACTGATGGACCCGGTCACCGACGACTGGCCCTGGGAAACCTGTCTGCGCCGACTGCGTGAGGTGCCGGGAAGCATGAGCGAGCGTCAGTTCTCGCTGCTGGCCCGCGACCACTGGTATCGCAGCGACGACATCTGGCGAATCACCGGCTGCCCCGCGGGCCCCGGCCCGCTGGCCCGTCTCGCCGAGTCCGCGTCCTGGTACCGCGTTCACCTGGCGGCCTGATGAGGGACGCGCCGATGTCGTACGACGGATGCCCGCAAGGTGCCAAAGTCGTTCGCCAAGTGTGCGAACGGGGCGGTACCGGACCCGCTCGGCTATAGGCTCCAGCCACCGAAGCACCGACATCGTGTTGCACGGTCTGGGGGTCCTTGCCGAGCCCGCCGGCCCGCGGCCCCGGTCACCGCCGGAACAGGGCCGAGGAAATCCCCGTCCCGCCGACCGTCGGGGACCGGTGGCCCGAGCATCGGGGACCGGTGGCCCGGGGACGCGTGGCCCAGGGACCGATGGCCGTTGGCCCGACCGCCGCGGAACCGTCTCCTCCACCGTGCGGCGCACGGCACCGGACACCTCGGGCCGCTCCGACCCGACCGGCGCAACGCCTTCTAGCAGCCCGGAGGAAACGTGCAGCCCGGTCGAGAACAGCGGACCCCTCCTTCCCCGCCGCCCCCTGCGGCCGCCCCCGCCCCGCGGGAACGGCGCCGTCGTGGCACGGAGGTCCTGTGATGGTGAGACAGTTGCGGGCCGAACAGACCCGCCACGCGCTGATCGCGGCCGCCGCCGCGGAGTTCGACCGGCACGGGTACGCCGGGACCTCCCTGTCCCGTATCTGCAAGACGGCCGGCACCACCATGGGCGCGCTGACCTTTCACTTCCCCACCAAGGGCGACCTGGCGGAGGCCGTACGCGCCGCCGGGGACGCGGCCACGCTCACCGCCCTGCGCCCCATCGCCGCCGTACCGCGCCCCGGGGTCCAGGTGGTCATCGACCTGACGATAGAGCTGGCCTGGCTGCTGGAGCGGGACGTCACCGTACGCGCGGCCGGACGGCTGGTCCAGGAACAGACGGCCGACCCGGCGCAGCGGCCCGCGGGCTGGGTCCGCGTGCTGCGGGACCTGCTGGAACGGGCCCGCGCCGAGGCGGACGGGATCCCGGTGCCGTGCGACCGGGATCTGCGGGACATGGAACTGCTGGTGGCCTACCTGATGGCCGGCGCCGAAGCATCGGTCCGGTCCGGGGCGGAAGGCGGCAGCGTGTCTCAGGAGTTGCGCAGCTTGTGGGCGTTCCTGACGTGCGGTGGTCTCCATGACACCCTCACGGGGGACGACGTCCTCGCGGGAGACGACGCCCTCACGAGAGATTCCGGCTTCGCGGAAAATTCCGGCTTCGCAGGAGCAGCCGGCTTTAAGGGAGAACCCGGTTTCACAGGAGCGGCCGGCTTCACGGGAGAAACCGGCTGCGCAGGAGGTACCGAGGGCAGTGCTCTCGCCGGGGACGGTGTCCGGGCCAACGACAGCTCCTCCGCCGGGGACTCGGAGGGGGCGCGCTGACTGTCTCCACTCTCCCCCTGCCGCGCTCAACTACCTTTTCAGAGCGTCCCGTTGCGTCTCGCACCGCTCTGCCCGTGCAGCCCGGCCCTCCCACCTCCCGCCGCCACCGGCGCGCCTCGGCTCCCCCGCCGATCCGCGCGACCGGTCTCCTCCCCCGTGCCCGCCCTACCCAAGGAGCGTCCCCTTGACCACCGTCCGACGCCATGCGCTCGTCACCGGTGCGTCCCGCGGCATCGGAGCCGCCGTCGCCGCCGAACTGGCCGCCGCCGGCCATGCCGTGGCCGTGCACTGCCACGCGGACACCGTCGCCGCGCGGGCCGTCGCGGACGCGCTGCCCGGCGAGGGCCACACCGTCGTGTCCGGCGACCTCGCCGACCCCGACCAGGCCGCGGCGGTGCTGACGGCCGCCGTGACCGCCCTGGGCACCGTCGACGTCCTGGTGAACAACGCCGGGATCTACACCGAGCAGCCCATCACCAGCACTTCGTACGCCGACTGGCAGGCCGCGTGGCGGCGCGTCATCGACGTCAACCTGCACGGCCCCGCCCAGCTCACCTGGTGCCTCGTCGACCACCTGATGCACCGGCCGCAGGGCCCGCGCGGCGCCCGGATCATCAACATCGGCTCCCGCGGCGCCTACCGGGGCGAGCCCGACGCCCCCGCCTACGGGGCGAGCAAGGCGGCCGTGCACGCCCTGACCCAGTCGCTCGCCCAGTCCCTCGCCCCGCACGGCATCACGGTCACCGCCGTCGCACCGGGCTTCGTCGCCACGGAGCTGGCCGAGCCCATGCTCACCGGACCGGACGGCGACGCCATCCGCGCGCAGAGCCCGTACGGGCGGGTCGCGAACCCCTCGGACATCGCCGCGGCCGTGGCCTGGCTGGCGTCCGAGCGGGCGGAGTGGGCCGGCGGCGCCGTGCTCGACCTCAACGGCGCCTCCCACCTGCGCTGAGACCCGGCACCCGACCTCACACCTCACGCATCACGCCTCACACGGAAAAGGACTCGACCATGGACGGTACGGCGGTGCGCGCGACGCTCCTGCAGATCGATGTAGACCCCGGCGAGACGGCCGGTGACCGCCGCGAGCGTGTCGCGGAGCTGGTCCGTGCGGAGCGCGGCGCGGACTTGGTGGTGCTGCCCGAGCTGTGGCCGGTCGGCGCCTTCGACTTCGGGCGATTCGACGCCCAGGCCGAGCCGCTGGCCGGTCCCACGGCCACGGCGATGGGGGCGGCCGCCCGCGACGCCGGGGTGTGGCTGCACGCCGGTTCGATCGTCGAGCGGTGCCCGGACGGGGCCTTGCGCAACACCTCGCTGCTCTTCGAACCCGACGGCCGTCTGCACGCCACATACCGGAAGATCCACCGCTTCGGCTTCGACCGCGGCGAGGCCGCCCTGATGGCCGCCGGGCAGGAGGTCGTCGCCGCCCCGCTGACCGGCACCGGGCTGACAGCGGGCCTGGCCACCTGCTACGACCTGCGATTCCCCGAGCAGTTCCGGCTGCTGGTCGACGCCGGCGCCGATCTCCTGGTCGTCCCGGCCGGATGGCCCGCGCGGCGACGCTCCCACTGGTCACTGCTGGCGCGCGCCCGCGCGGTGGAGTCACAGGCGTACGTACTGGCCTGCAACACCGCGGGCACACACGCCGGGGTCGAGCAGGCCGGGTACAGCGTGGTCGTCGACCCGTGGGGCGAGGTGGTCGCCGAGGCGGGTGCCGGGGAGCAGGTGCTTCGAGTGGAGCTGGACCCTGGCCTGGTCGCCCGGACCCGCGAGGAGTTCCCGGTGCTGCGTGACCGGCTCCTGGGCGTGCCGCAGCCTGCGTAGGACCGAGCTGGACTGGTCGGGGCGGTTCGGGGGTGGGCGGTTCGGGGGTGGGTAGTTCGGCGGGGTAGGTAGTTCCGGTGAGTGGGTCGGGGGACAGCTAGGTCGGGGGGAGAGATAGGTCGGGGCGGGTTCGGGGGAGACAGAACCCCCGAGCCGACCTCAGTCCCCGGGCCCCCCTCTCACCTTCCGGCCCACCGCCTCCCACCTTCCGGCCCACCGGCCCACCACCACGTCAGGACAGCCCCGGCACTCGCCCCACGGCATCCACGCGCCGGACTTGCCGAAGTAGACGGGGAGTTCGCCTCCGGAAGGGGTCGGCACTTGTGGCTGGCAGGCAGCCGTGTAACGCTCTTTCCCGAGCCCGTATGTCTTCTTCCGGACGCTCCCCGTACCGCCCGAACCGCCGCGCTCCACAGGCCCGTTCACGCGTACGGCGGCTCCTCACCTCTCCCCGAAGCGCCGCCTCGTGCGGCGCTTTCTTGTTCACCGACCCCGAAAACGCTAGGAGTTGGCCGTGGCCGACGAAACGTCCCTGTGCATCTCGACGCGCTGCCGCAGGGCGGACGGCGACGCCGGCCGCCCGCGCGGGCGGCGCGCGGAGCCCGGCAGTCGCCTGTGCGGCCTGTGCCGACGGGCCGTCGTGCGTGATGTGGCCGCTCTGCCGGAGCTGCACGGGCACAGCGAGTCCGAGCGGAACAGGCCCTCCGGCGGCGCTCCCACGCAGCGCATCACCGGCAGCCGGGAAGCCGCTCTGCCGGTGCGGTCCTCGGCCCTGGACGCCCGCCACGACGTGGTCGCCGTACTGTCCGCCTGGGCGCGGCTCGTGGTGGACGGGGTGGCGGACGCGGCACCGCCGCGCCGGACGGTGGCCGGCATGGCCGCCTTCCTCGGCCGGTACACCGGCTGGCTGGCGGCCCATCCGGAAGCCGGCCGGTTCGCCGACGAGATGGGGCGGGCGACGGCGGGACTGCGCCGGGAGAACACCGCTCCGGCGGCCGATCTCGTCCCCCTCGGGCCCTGCGTCGAACCCGACTGCACGGCCGAGGTGTTCCTGCCCCGGCGGGGCGGCGAGGGCCTGCTGCTGCGCGGACCCGTCTGCGCCGCGGGACACGTTCTGACCCCGCGTCAGTGGCTCGCCCTGCGGGAGGCGGCGTGACCGCCCGCGCCCGGCGAGTGCCCACCGAGCTCGCGGCACTCGTCCTCGGCGTCCAGGAGGTCACGATCCGCCAGTGGGCCCGGCGCGGCAAGATCACCCGGTACGGGACCGCGCGGCGCGCCCTGTACGACCTCGACGAGCTGACCGAGCTCGCCCGTACGACCACATCCACCGCCACACCCACACCCACACCTACGGCCACCGCCACCGCCACGCCATCGACACCGGCTGCCGGTAGCCCCGAACCTCACAACTGACGGGACAGGGGCGGCCATTCGCCCCACTCGGCCGCCCTCCCCCGGCAGCCCTCCCTCGGCCGTCTCCCGGCATCCCTCCCCCGGCCACCGCCTTACCGACCGCCGACCCTCGGGCCCCAGGCCACGCCCCTCCCCGTCGAATTCCTCCCTCTCTCCTCCCCTCCCCCTCCTCCCCCGGATGCCCTGACCCACGGGCACCCCCATACCCCACGTGACCGTTTTATCCACATTTATCCGCAAGGAGAAACGACACCGATGGACACCACCGACTGGCAGCAGCACTGGAACAACCGGCGTGACCCGTTCGTGCAGGAGTGCCTCCAGGCCCGCGACGACCTGCTCGCGGATCTCAAGGACCCCAAGTCCGCGCAGGAACGGGTGCTGCGCGACATCATCGGCGTCTGCGCCGACTCCCTCCACTGGAAGGCGCGGGGCTACAACGTCACGGCCGAGGACCCCTCCCGCTTCCGCTCGGTCCTGCCGATCAGGCGGTACGCCGACTTCCTCCCGGAGATCGAGCGCGAGACCCGTACCAAGGGAGGTGTGCTCTCCTGCAGCCCCGTACTGCGCTGGCTCAAGACGAGCGGTACGACCGGCGTGCCCAAGCGAGTCCCGTACACCCTGCACTGGCTGCTCACCTACCGCATCCCGGCCATGAAGGCCATGTGGGGCACCTACCTCCTGCACCACCCCGAGCTGCTCGCCCACCCCTGGGCCACCCTCGACACCCAGACGGTCCGCGAGGACGTGTACGACTTCGTGCACGGCGTGGAGCACCAGGCGATCAGCAACCGGCACCCGCAGATCAACAGCCGTGACTGGAACCCGCCGTGGTACCAGTCCCCCTGGTTCAACACCCAGGCTCCCGCCACTCACGCGGGCCGGATGTACCACCGCATCCGCCACCTCGTCGGCAAGGACCTGCACTACATATCGGCCATCAACCCGAGCACGCTCATATCGCTGCGCGACCTGGTCGCCGAGCACGGTGAGGAGCTCGTACGCGATCTGCGCGAGGGCACGCTCGACGGCCTGCCGTGGTCCGAGCCGGACGAGGCGGCGGCCCGTCACCTCGAATCGGTGCTGGCCAAGGGCGAGTTCAGCCTCACGGACGTGTGGCCCTCGCTGACCCTGTACAGCTGCTGGCTGTCCTCCAGCGCGGAGCTGTACCGCGCCAAGCTGGACGCGGTGCTGCCCGGAGTCAGCAAGCTGCCGTTCATGGGCTGCGGCACCGAGGGCGTGACGTCCATCCCGGTGGACGACTCACTGGACAGTCAGCCGCTCGCGGTCGGCCAGGCCTTCTTCGAGTTCGTCCCCGCCGACGTACCGCTGGGCGAGCTGGTCGACGCGGGGAAGCCGGTGCGGACGCTGCTGTTCGACGAGGTCGAGGCGGGCCGCGACTACCACCTGATCATGACTCAGGGCAACGGCCTCTACCGGCTGTGGACCGGCGACATCTACCGCGTCGACAGGGTCGTCGACGGCACCCCGTGGCTGCACTTCGTCCACCGGGACGGCATCTTCCACTCCTTCACCGGAGAGAAGATCACCGAGGCCGAGGTCACGCAGGCCATCAAGCAGGGCATGGCCGGGCTCGGTCTCGACACCGGCCTGTACATGTGCGGGCCGCAGTGGGCGGAGCCGCCGTACTACGTCGTCGCCGCCGAGGTGCCCGTCCCGGGCCGGGACCTCGACCGTTCCCTCTCCCAGGCCGTGGACCGGGAACTGTGCGAGGTCAACATCGAGTACGCCTCCAAGCGGGACAGCGGCCGGCTCGGGCCGCTGAGGGTGCGCACCGTGCCGATCGACGCGATCACCGCGTACGCCGAGTCCCGCCGGCAGGCGGGCAACGCCACCCAGTACAAGTACAAGCCGTTCCAGAAGGACGTCGACTTCATGGCCGGCATCGACGGCCTCACCACGGACACACCGGTCAACACCCCGACGGCCACCGCCGACATACCGGCCATCACCGCCGTCACCGTCATCACCACCGTCGACTCGCCGGTCGCCTTGACCGCCCACACGTCGGTCACCCCCGCCCTACCCACCATCGCCGCGGTCGCCACCGCAGGCCGCTACGTACGCTGAGGAGAACAACGAGATGATCGAGACCAAGAGGCCTCCGCAGAACACCCGCCGCGAGATAATCGACCTGCCGTCCGGCGGCGTCGACCTGGCCCTGCACCTCTGGCGGCCCCAGCGGGTCAAGGGCGCCGTCTTCTACTTCCACGGCCTCCAGAGCCACGCCGGCTGGATGTGGGAGGTCGGCCCCCGCTTCGCCGACAACGACATCGCCTTCTTCGTCCTGGACCGGCGGGGCAGCGGGATCAGCCCCGGCGACCGCGGGGACCTGCCCGGGGCCGAGACGCTGCTCGGTGACTACATCGCCGCGCTGGCCCACGTACGGGAGATGATCGGCGACGACGTGCCGCTGTCGCTCTTCGGCCACTGCCTGGGCGGCTCCTTCATGGCCGCCCTCATGCACCACCCGGACTTCACCACCCGCTACGACGCGGCCGTCTTCTGCTCCGCCTGGCTGGGGCGGATGCACGCCACTCTCGGGGATGACCAACTGCGGGCGCTGGCAGCCGAGACCGGCACCGAGCCGTGGGACGCGGGCCTGAAGTCGCAGGACTTCACCGACGACCCCAAGTACCAGGAGTTCATCGACCACGACGACCTCGCCGTACACCTGATCACCCGCCGCTCGCGGGGCACCCTGCTGGAACTCGAACGGCGCTACCTGGAACCCGGCGACCGGGCGCTCCCCGCGGTCCCGGCCACCTTCGTGTCGGGCATGAGCGACCCCATCGTCGACCTCGACAGCGCCCACCGGGTGTTCGCCGCGATCGCGCCGGACCGCGGGACGATCATGAAGCTGCCCACCGACAAGCACTACCTCTTCTTCACCGGTGTCACGGCGGACCTGGTCGACTGGACCTCCACCCACACCCTGCTCCAGGGGCTCGACCGCGATGCCTGAGGCCGCTGTGCTCCACCGGGTGCGCCAGCCCATGCACGCCCGCTTCGACCACCCGGCGGCGCGCCGTGCCGCCTCCGACAGCCTGGTCCTGCGGCTCACCTGCGAGGGCGTCAGCGGTATCGGCGAGTGCGCACCCAGGACGTACGTGACCGGCGAGAGCACCGATTCCGTCCTCGCGGTCCTGCGCCGGACGTCTCTGGAACGGATCTTCGCGCTCCTGCGCGGCGAGCAACCGGCCGAACTCCTCGACCGGATGCGGCGCGAGGGCTTCGCGAGGGTCTTCGGGATCACCGGCGGGAACAACCTGCTGTGCCTGCTGGAGACGGCGGTCCTGGACCTGCTAGGCCGCCGGCTGGGGCTCGGCGCGGCGGAACTGATCGGCGGCACGGCGGAGTTGATGGAAGGCACGGCAGAACTGACGGGCGACGCGAGTGAACTGGTCGACGGCGCCGCCGAGTTGACGGGCGGCGCCGGGCCGACCGCGGGTGGTGCACCGCCCGCCGCCCCCCTGCCCATCTCGCAGGTGCTGGACCTGAGCATCACCGCCGAGGAGTTCCTGGCCACCCGCGGCCCGTTCCACTTCGTCAAGATCAAGGCGTCCGACGACATCGAGCGCGACGCGCGCAGCGTCCGGGCGGTGCGCGCGCACGTGGGTGACGGCGTGCCGGTCATGGTGGACGCGAACATGAGCTGGACCGAGGCCACCGCGCTTCCCCACGCGTGGCGGCTGCGGGACGCCGGGGCGGATTACGTGGAGGAGCCGCTGCCCAAGGGTTCCTGGGCCGCTCTGGGCGCCTTGCGCCGCCGGGCGGGGCTGAAGATCATGCTGGACGAGTCCCTGTGCACCCTTGAGGACGCCCGGACGGCGGTCGAGGCGCGGGCGTGCGACGCGTTCAACATCCGGGTCGCGAAGAACGGCGGCCCGCTGCCCGCGGCCCGGCTCATCGGCCATGCCCGCCGGCACGGCATCGCGTTCCAGATCGGTGTCCAGGTGGCCGAGGTCGGCCCGCTCATCAACGCGGGGCGGGCGCTGGCCTTCTGCCACCGTGACGCGCTGACCGTCGAGGCGGGCCAGAGCGACCGCTTCTTCCCCGAGATGATCGTCTCGCCCCGCCCGGTCGTCGACCGCCACGCCAACACCCTCTCGCCCGCGCCGGGTTCCGGCTTCGGGCTGACGCTGAACGACGCGGCCGAGCCGTGGGCCGTGCTCGCCCTCACCGAGGAGAGCGGCTCCTGGCGGCCCGTCGCCGCCCCGCGACCCGCCGTCGGCGCCTCGCTCTGAGCACCAAACTCCACGCACCACGCACGCCGGACGTCGCACCATGCACCCCGGACACCGCACGCCGGACACCGCACGCCCCACGCCGCACGCCGGACGCCGGACGCCGCATGCCGGACGCCGGACGCCGGACGCCGCATGCCGGACGCCGGACGCCGGACCATGCGCGCCGCACCACCAGCCGTGCCCTGACATCCCTGTCAACCGTGCCCTGCCATCCCTGCCCTGACATCCCTGCCCTGACATCCCTGTCAGTCATGCCCCGACCTCAAGGAGATCTCTGCCATGAACGTGTTCTTCGAATGCACCTACCAGGGTGAGCGCCACTTCGGCCTCGGCCTGCCCGTGGACGGCGAGGCCGTCCGTCTCTATCCGGTGCGCCCCGGCGAGGACCTGGGCGCAGCGGTCGTCGCCGCGGTGTCGGCGGCGGGCGGTGACGGTGCCGCGCTGCGGGCGGCCCTCATCGCGGGCCGCGAGGAGGTGGTCGTGACGGCCGCCGGGCGCGACGGCCTCGCGCCGCGGCCGCCGCTGCTGCCCGCGTCCGTCGGGGACGCGATGGTCAGCGGTTTCATGCAGACCCACAACGTCAAGGTCGACGCCGCCACGCAGGCGCAGCCCAACTGGTTCGTCAAGGGGCTCGGGGAGGTCCTGAAGGTCTCCGGCGAACCGCTGGCCGTACCGCCGGGCGCCGTCGCGCTGTGCGAGGAGGCGGAGGTGGTGCTGGTGTTCGTCACCGACGAGCACGGCAGCCCGCGCTACGCCGGTTACACCTTCGGCAACGACCTCACCGACATCGGCCGGTTCCGGCGCCACGCCGGGCATCTGTCGTACGCCAAGCTCTGCGACGCCGGGATGGCGTCCTGGCTGTTCCTGGACGAGCCGCCGCGGTCGGTGACCGGGCGCGTCACGATCGAGCGGGACGGTGCGCGGGTCTGGGAAGGCGACTTCACCACCGGCACCAAGGCTCTGCACTACGGGCTGGAGGACATGATGTCCGGGCTGTTCGCCCACGGGGCGCTGCTGCATCCGGGGCGGGTGCACTACGTGTACCTCGGCGCCGACCGCAGCAGTTTCCACGGCGGGTTCACGATGGCCGACAAGGACCGCGTCACGCTCGACTTCAACAGCCACGGGGTGAGTCTCACGAACACGGTCTCCTGGCCCGGCGGGCGGGCGACGCGGCCGGTCCCGGGACGAGTCGCGGGATGACGCCGGCCGGGGTGCTGCGCAGGCTCAGCGGGACCGAGGCCGCCTGCGCCTACCGGCACGCGCTGACGGGCGGGCAGACCCAGGCCGCCACCCGTCTGACGGTGGCCGCCGTGTTCTCCCCGGCGTACGTGGAGCGGGCCGTGGCGCGGTGGGCGCGGGGATTTCGTGCCCTGTCCCTGCGGATCGTGGAGGAGGGCGGGAGCCTGTGGTTCCACGAGGTGCCCGGATTCGCACCGGACCAGCTCCGCCAGGAGATGTGCACGGCGGCCGTCCCCGGTGTCGGTCGGGCCGGCGCCGGGGACGTCACGTCGCCCGGGGCCGATGACGTGCTGACGTTCGGGGCCGGAAACGTTCTGTTGTCCCGGGCCGGAGACGGCCTGAAGTCCGTGTCCCGGGCCGGGGACGTCCTGAAGTCCGTGTCCCGGGCCGGGGACGTCCTGATGTCCGGGGCCGGGGACGTCCTGACGGCGGATGGTCCGCTGTGGCGGCTGGGGGTCGGCCACGATCCGGCCGCCGCCGCGACGCATCTGCTGTTGACCTGTCACCCGGCGCTGTGCGACGGCCCGTCCATGGCCCGGCTGCTGCGGGCGCTGCTGGACGCCCTGCTCGGCGAGGGCCCGGCCGGCTGCGGCCGGGTGGGCTACCGGCAGGATCCGGCCCCCGACGCGGACGAGCTGACCTATCAGCCGCCGCCACCGCCGTACCTGGGCACGGGGCCGGGACGGGGACAGGGACCTATCCCGGCCCCGCGGGCCCCGCTCGGCCTCCACTCGGCCGGGCCGAACATCATGACCCCGGTCCCGGGAGCGCCGGTGCCCTCGGACCTCCGGCCGGCCCTGAACTCGGCGGGGACGGTGGCTGCGTCCATCGGCGCGGGGGGCGTGGCGCCGATATCACTGACGGCCCGGCAGAGCGCGCGCCTGACGGCGTGGTGCGGACGCCACCGCATCACCGCGGGCGAGTTCTTCGCGGCGGCGCTGGCCGACTCGTGCGCGCGGGCGGTGGGCCAGGAGGAGGTGGCACTGCTGACGGCGGTCTCGCTGCGTCGGCGGTACGCGGAGAGTGTCCGGGTGTCCGAGGTGGGCTGTTTCGTCAACGTCGTACGGGCGACCGTACGGGCCGGGGACGGTGGCGCGCTGGCGGACCACGCCCGCGCGTACGGTCTGGCGGTGCGGGAGGCGGACGCCGCATGGCACCCGGTCCGGCAGGACCATGCCCGTATCCGGCGTGCGGTGGAGGCCGAGACGGCGGCCGCCGTCGCCGGCGGCGGGCTCGGTTTCCGGGTCACGCAGGAGGGGTGCGCGGACACCGCGCTCGGCCACCACGCGGCCCTGGTGACCCGGTACGGGACGACTCCGTACGGAACCGTGTCGTACGGATCCGTCTCGTACGGGCTCGCCTCGTACGGGGCCGAGTTCGGGACAACCCCCTGGGGAACCCCGTCCTACGCGACCGCCTCGCAGAAGGCCGTGCACGGGACATCCCCGTACGGGGTCATGCACGGCACCACCCCGTATGAGCCCGGATACGGGAGGAGCGGCTGCGGAACCCCGTACGGGATCTCCCCCGGAACGGCCGTGCCCAGCGCGGCGCCCCGGCCGTTCGGCGTTCTGCACCTGTCCCGCTTCAAGGGCGCCCTCACACTGTCGCTGGGGATGCCCGACCCTCCGGAAGCGAGGGCGAGCGCAGGTGCTTCCACCGGCGACGGGGGGCTCAACGCACCCGAGATCGCGGCGGAGTTGACCGCACGCGCCCTGGACCTCGTTGCCTGACCTGCGCGCCGTTTTCGCGTATGCGCAGGTCAGGTCGTGTTTCTCGGCTCGCTCCGCGGACGGACTTCGCAAAGTATCCGGCAGTCCCCACCCCGATGTCGAAAACAAAGCGATCGTTCTCTATTCTTTCCGTGTGGCGCCGCTCAGGAGCCGGGACCAGCAGGACCAGCGGGAGGGACACAAGCGATGGCGACGAAGCCGGCTACACGGCCACGGGCATCGGTCTCCGCGTTCACGCAGGAGCTCTTCGGGCGGCTGCCCCGGGCCGACCAGCGGCGGTGGGCGCACGCCTACATGGAGGGGCTCCTGACCACGCCGGGCAAGAAGACCGTGCGGCGCCTGGCGGCGACCGTGTCGGACTCGTGCACGGCCCCCCAGTCCCTGCACCAGTTCATCAACGCCAGCCCCTGGGCCTGGGAACCCGTACGCGCCGAGCTGAGCCGCTGGGTGCAGCGGCACACCGCGCCCCGCGCCTGGACCATCGGCCTGGCCGTGGTCCCCAAGCGGGGCGACCGGTCCTGCGGTGTGCACCGCCGCTTCGTGCCCCAGGCCGGCCGCACCCTCAACTGCCAGGTCGGCGTGGGCGCCTTCCTGTCCACGGACACCGAGGACGTGCCCGTCGACTGGCGTCTGCTGCTGCCCGACCAGTGGTCCAACGACCCGGCGCTGCGCCGCCGGGCCCGCATCCCCGAGAGCACCGAGCACCGTTCCGCCGAGGCGCAGACCCTCGACCTGATCGAGAGCCTGCCGGCGGGCGGGCAGCTCGCCGAGGTGCCGGTGGTCGCGGACCTCGACGGCTACGCGGACACCGGGGAGATCGTGCGCGCGCTGAGCTCCCGTGGACGTCACTTCGTCGTCGCGGTGCCCGCCGCCCTGCCGGTCCTGGCCGCCCCTGCCCCGCAGTTGGGCGCCCGCCCCCCTCGCCCCGAGCACGCAACCGCGCTGGCGGCCCTGACGGCACGGCAGGTCCTCACCCGCCGCGAAGCCGCGGCGCCGCACCTCGTGACGATACGGACCCGGCGGGGCGATGAACGTACGGCGCACGTCCTGACCGGCCTGGTCAGGCTGCCCGAACCGGAGCCGGGCGCGGCACGCGCCTCCCGCGCCGCAGAACACCCGCCCACCTACCGCGTGTTCGCCGAATGGGATCCGGACACCCGCCGCCTCGGACGAACTTGGATCACCAGCCTGGTGAACCGGCCCGCGGGTGAGCTGCTCGAACTCGCGGCTCTGCACGCCGGAACCGCCGACACCGTACGGCAGTTGGAGGACGACTTCGGCCTGCGCGCCTTCGAAGGCCGGTCCTACCCCGGATGGCACCACCACATGACGCTGGTCTCCGCCGCCTTCGCGTACAGCAGTCTCACCACGACACGAAGGGTCGGCACCTGATGGCGCTTCCCAAAACCTTCTGGCTGCTCTGGGCCGGACAGACCGTCAGCCGGCTGGGCATCCTCGCCCCGGCCTTCCTGGTCCTCTTCCTGGAGCAGGACCACCTCGTCGACGCGCACACCACACCGATCATGGTGGGCCTGTTCGGGGCCGGCATCCTCGCCTCAGGGCTGGTGGGCGGCGCGGTGGCCGACATGATCGGGCCACGGCGCACGATCATCGCCGCCCAGCCACTCGCGGCCGTCACGGCCCTGCTCTTCCTCGTGACCACCGATGTGTACGCCCTCGGCCTGCTGTCACTGGCGACCGGCTTCCTGTCGGCGGTGGACCGGCCGGCCGGCGCCGGGCTGATCGCCAAGATCGTCCCGGCGGAGCAGTTCTCGAAGGCCTACAGTCTCTTCCTCGTCGGCTTCAACGTCGGAATGTCGCTGAGCCCGGTCATCTCCGGGTTCCTGCTCTCCTTCTACCCGCCCGCACTGTTCCTCGTCTGGGCCGCCGGCAGCGCCGCCTACGCGCTCCTGGTCTGCGCCCTGCCCGCCGACGAGATGCACCCGGAGGAGCACGAGGGAGCCGGCGCGTCGGCCCTGCGGCGCGCGGCGCGCAGCATCGGCGAGCCCTACCGCTCCCCGGTCCTGGTCGCCTTCCTCGCCCTCGTCTTCCTGCTGGCCTGCGTCTACCTCCAGGTCAACTCCGCCCTGCCGCTGGACATGCGCGGGTCGGGGCTGAGTCCGGGAGACATCGGCATCGTGCTGGCCATCAACGCGGTGCTCTCCATCGCCCTGCTCCCCCTGGTGCCCAAGGCGGTCAAGGGGATGAGCGACGAGACGCCGCTGGTCCTGGCGGCCACGCTGATGGCCGTCGGCTTCGGCCTCAACGCCCTGGCGGACGACATCGTCCTGTTCACCGTGGCGACCGTCGTCTGGACGCTCGGCGAGGTCCTGTGGGCGCCCATGTCGGCGACCTTCATCGCCGTACGGGCCCCCGAGGGACGCGTCAGCACCTACCAGGGCTCCTACTTCTTCGCCTGGAACGCCGCCTTCGTCATCGGCGGCCCCATCGGGATCACCGTGGCGAACGCCTACGGATACCCGTTCCTGTGGATCGGTCTGCTGGTCCTCGGCCTCGGCGTCGCCGCCGGCTTCAGGTCCATGACCCGGATCTCGGACTTCGCCGTCACCACCGCGAAGCGGTCGGCCGCCGCCGGCGCACCGGCCCCCGAGCCCGCGACGACGCCGGGCAGGACCACCGCGCCCCAGCCCCGGTCCCAGGCCCCTCAAGACCAACCCTCCACATCCCAAGCCCAACCCCAACCCAGGGAAACGACATGACCGTAGAGACCTCGCGCACAGCCCTCCTGATCGGCGCGGCGGGCGGAATCCTTCAGGACGTGGCGCGCGGCCTGGCCCGCCAGGGGCACACCCTCGTCCTCTTCGACAAGAACGAGGAGGCCGTGAACCGCCTCGCCTCCGAACTGGCAGAACAGACCAAGGTCGACGTGGTGGTCGGCGACATCACCGACATCCCCGCAGCTGAGGCACAGCTCGCCGACATCGTCGACCGGCACGCCCCCTCCATCCTGGTCAACGGGGTGGGAGGCGACACCCGGGTCATCGGGTACGCGGACCTGACCGAGGAACACTTCAGCCAGTCCCACCTGGAAAACGTTGTCAGCACGTTCGTCGCGATCAAGGCGTGTGCCCCGCGGATGGCGCAGGACGGCTACGGACGCATCGTCAACTTCGCCTCGGCCGGCGGCCGCACCTACAGCCACTTCAACAACGCCGCCTACGTCGGTGCCAAGGCCGCCGTGATCGGCATGACCAAGCAGATGGCGTACGAGCTCGCCCCCGCCGGGGTCGTCGTGAACGTCGTCGCCCACGGGCCCATCGCGACGGACCGGGTGGCCGGCGCCTGGGAGCGCCGCGACCCGGAGCAGAAGCAGGCGGTGCTCTCGAAGCTGCCGATGCGACGCATGGGCACGGTCGCCGAGGCGGTCGGCAGCGTTCTGCACCTGTGCTCCGAGAGCGCCGGCTACTCCACCGGCGCGGTGATCGACGTCAACGGCGGCCTCTACATGTGAGACCCGCCGGACCCGGCCTGCAGGAGCGGGACCCACCGGCGGGCCGGCATCCGGCAGGACCGGAACCCCCGGCGGCCCGAGAGGACCGGCGGGACCAGGAAGAGCGAACAGGAGACAACCGTGGCGAAGTTCGTCGTCGAATTCGAGTACAACGTGGACCGCGCGGGACGCCAGGGACTGCACCCGGCGCACGCCGAGAACCTTCACCGCCTCGCCCGGAGCGGCGTGCTGCTGCTGGGCGGGCCACTGGCCGACGAGAACGCCGGCCTGCTGCTCTACGAGGTCGAGGACCGGGCCGAGCTCCAGAAGGTGCTGGACGCCGAGCCCTACGTACAGGGCGGGATCGTCGCCGCCACCCGCATCCGCCAGTGGTCGCCCGGCAAGGGCAGCTGGATCACGGAAGGAAAGATCTGACCTTGAGCACTACGACATTGCCCGCATCGCCCGCATCGCCCGCGTCACCGGCATCGGAGGCGGCGGACAGCGGCTGGGTGGCGCTGCGTCAGGAGGCCCTGCACGCCGGGATCGCCGACCCCGCGATGGACTCGATGCGGATCCTCAGCGAGACCGCCATGAGGTTCCCCGACGCCCTCTCCTTCTCCTCGGGAGCGCCGTACGACGGGAACCACGACCTGGCGGACCTCTCGTTCCACATCGACCGCTACGTCAAGCACCTCCAGGAGCGCGGCGTCCCGCAGCACCGCATCACCCGGATGCTGTTCCAGTACGGACCGGTGAACGGTTTCATCCAGGACGACGTGGCACAGATGCTGCGGCAGGACGAGAACATCGACGTCTCCGCCGAAGCCATCATGATCACGCATGGCTTCCAGGAAGCCACGCTGGTCGCCCTGCGCGGTCTGTTCGCCGGCCCCGACGACGTGCTGCTCAGCGTCTCCCCCGCGTACGTCGGCATCCGTGGCGCGGCCCGGATGCTCGACATCCCCGTCGAGGGGATCGGCGAGGGCCCCGACGGCCTCGACCCCGAGGCGGTGGCCGCGGCGGCGCGCGCCGTACGGGCCGGGGGCAGGCGGCCGGTCGCGGTCTACCTCGTCCCCGACTTCTCCAACCCCTCCGGAACCGTGCTGCCGCTCGAGGCCCGCCGGCGTCTGCTGGAGGTGGCGGCCGAGGAGGACCTGGTCATCCTGGAGGACAACCCCTACGGGCTGTTCGCACGGGACTGCGAGTCGATGCCGACCCTCAAGTCGCTCGACACGGCGGGCCGGGTCATCTACCTCGGTTCGTTCGCCAAGTCGGCCTTCCCCGGCGCCCGCCTGGGCTACCTCGTCGCCGACCAGCCGGTCACCGCCGCCGACGGCGTCACGCGCACGCTGGCGCAGGAACTGTCCCGGGCCAAGGCCATGTTCAGTGTCGGATCGTCCTCCCTGTCCCAGGCCGTGGTCGGCGGCATCCTCGTCGAGAACGGCCACACCCTGCGCCCCGCGACCCGCGAGTTGGCCGCCGTCTACCTGGAGCGGCTCCAGGCCACGCTGGACAGCCTCGCCGAGCACTTCCCGCCCGAGCGGTACGCCGAGCACCAGGTGCGCTGGAACACCCCGCGCGGCGGCTTCTTCCTCACCGTGGAGGTGGGGTTCGAGGCCGGACTGGCGGAGATGGAGCGCTGCGCCCGTGACTACGGCGTGAGCTGGGCGCCGATGAGCATGTTCCACATCGGTGGTGGCGGCGAACGGCAGATCCGGCTCGGCTTCAGCAACCTCGCGCCGGAGGCGATTCGCGAGGGCATCGCGCGTCTGGCCCGCTTCATCGCGGATTCACCGCGCGCGTAGCACCCCGTCATACCCGTACGCACCGCACACCAGCGGCCCCGCACACCAAGCGGCCCGCACATCTCACGGCCCCTACACCCAGCGGCCTCACAGCCCCGCGCCCTCCTCACCCTCGCTGTGCACTCCCCCTGGTGATCGAGCGACCACGCGTCGCGTCAGAAGAAGGACGCCCATGAGCCAGACCAGCAGTCAGCGGCCCACCGTCGTGGTGGTCGACGGCTACTCCGCCGGAAACTTCTACCCCGCGGCCTTCACCGAGACCGGTGCACGGGTCGTCCACGTGCAGAGCACCCCGGAACTCATCCCGTCGATGCTCGCGCCCGGCCTGTCGGAGTACGAGGAGAACATCGTCGAGGGCGACGAGAAGGCGCTGCTGGAACGGCTCCGTCCGTACGCCCCGGCCTGTGTGGTCGCCGGCCAGGAGGGTGCCGTACCGCTGGCGGACCGTCTCAGCGAGGCGCTCGGCGTCCCGTCCAACGGCACCCGTCTCTCGGCGGCCCGCCGGGACAAGTACGAGATGATCGAGGCGCTGCGGCGAGCCGGTGTGCGGTGCGCCGACCAGTTCAAGAGCGGCGACGTACGGGAGCTGGTCCGCTGGGCCGAGGAGCGGGGCGCGTACCCGGTCGTCGTCAAGCCGCTCAGTTCGGCGGCCTCGGACGGCGTGTACATCTGCGACAACGCCGAAGAAGTGGCGGCCGCCGCCTCGGCCGGGCTGGCCTCGCAGGACATCTTCGGCGCGGCCAACAACGAGATCCTTGTCCAGTCGTACCTCAAGGGCATCGAGTACATCGTCGACACGGTCAGCAGTGACGGCGAGCACTACGCCTGCGGTGTGTGGCAGTACGAGAAGACGCTCCTGCCCTCGGGCAAGAACATCTACAACCGGGACATCCTCCTCGCTCCGGACGCCGGTCCGGTGCCGGCCCTGGTGGCGTACGTACGCGAGGTGCTGGCCGCTCTCGACGTCCGCTGGGGGCCCGCGCACGCCGAGGTCATCATGACCGAGCAGGGCCCGGCGCTGGTCGAGATCGGCACCCGCCTCAACGGCAACATCCACGCCGGTTTCCACGACGTGTGCCTCGGCCACAACCAGGCGGGGCTCGCCGCCCGGGCGTACGTCCGGCCGGAGGAGTTCCGCCGGGAGTACGGCGGCCGCGTCTACACCCGGCTGCGGCCCGGCGTCGTCTACAACACCCCCACCGAACAGGACGGTGTCGTCGAGAGCGTCGACAGCGCGGCGGTGGACGAGATCCGCGGGCTCGACAGCGTGTTCCTGGCCGGCCTGAAGCTGGCTCCCGGCTCCCGGATCCGCCCCACCACCGACCTGCTCACGAGTTCCATGCGCGTCTACCTCACGGCGCGCGACGAGGCGCAGCTCGACGCCGACTACGAGAAGGTCCGCGGCCTCAAGGACTCCGTCTACCGGGTCGCCCCGCAGCCCCAAACCCAGCCGTAGCCGGCTGCCTTCCGTGGGTCTTCGCACCCACACCTTCAGCCGGACCCGCACCAGAACCGCACCAGAACCGGATTCAGATCCGGATTCACCTTCAGATCCGTCTTCATATCTCCTCGGAGGAATGCTGTGCACAGCCGTATCGGTCTCTTCCTGTCCCCCGTCCACGAGACCGGCCAGGACCCGCACCTCGCCGTCCGCCGCAACCTCGACCTGGTCGAGCACGCGGACCGCCTGAACTTCGACGAGGCGTGGTTCGGCGAACACCACACCCTGGGCTGGGGCCTGGTCGGCGCCCCCGAGACGATGATCGCCGCGGCCTCCCAGCGCACCAGCCAGATCAAGCTGGCGCACGGCGTCGTACCGCTGTCCGGGCACCACCCCTTCCATGTCGCCAGCCGCGCCGTCCACCTCGACCACCTCAGCCGCGGCCGCTACATCCTCGGTGTCGGCCCCGGCGTCCCCTTCGACGCCAAGATGTTCGGCCTCGCGCCCGACGTCCAGCGCCGGCGCCTCGACGAGGCGCTGCCGACCGTCCTGGAGCTCGTCAACGGCGACTCCCGGATCACGCAGAAGACCGACTGGTACGAACTCCAGGACGCGAAGCTCCAGTTGCCCCGTTTCAACCCCGACGGCATCGAGGTGGCCATGGCCACCAGCGGCACCTCCTCCTCCAGCCCGCGCCTGGTCGGCAAGTACGGCCTGAGCATGACGTCGTTCGCGCTGCCCTTCGCGCTGATGACGCCGGGCGCCCCGGACCACATAGGCCTGGCGCAGCAGTGGAAGTACGCCGAGGAGTCCGCGGACGAGCACGGCCGGACCCTGCGGCGCGAGGACTGGCGCATCGCGCTTCCGGTCCACGTCGCGGAGACGCGCGCCCAGGCCTTCGCCGATGTCCGCGAGGGCTACGACCGCTGGCTGTTCGAGTACTTCGGCAAGGCGGCCGGCCGCGAGGTCATCAGCCCGGACACCCCGCGCGAGCGGGCGCTCGAGGCCCGGGTCGAGGCCGGCGGCGCGCTCGTCGGTTCCGTCGAGGACGTCGTGCAGGGCATCCGGCGCATGCAGGAGGCGACCGGCGGCTTCGGCAAGCTCCTGGTCTACGTGGCCGACTGGACCTCGTACGAGAAGACCAACCTCAGCCTCGAACTGCTGGCCCGGTATGTGTCCCCGCAGATCACCGGCTCCGCGTCGCGTCCCCAGGAAGCGGTGGACTGGGCCATCGCGAGCCGCGCCGGCCGCTGATCATCGCCCGCGGCGCGGGGCGGATCGCCCGGCGCGGGGCGAGTCACCCGGTGCGGGGACAGTCACACGGTGCGGGGGCGGCGAGTTCCGCCCCCGCGCCGACCCTGCCCGGCCACCAGACAACCTTTGGAGATCACATGCTGGAGCAGCGTTCCTTTCGCGACATCCTGGGCCGGTTCACCACCGGGGTCGTCCTGATCACCGCGCAGACGGAGACGGGCCCCGTGGGCATGGCCGTCAATTCCTTCACCTCCGTCTCCCTCGACCCGCCGTTGATCGCCCTGTGCGCGGCGTCCACGTCGACCACCTGGCCGGCGATCCGGGAGGCGGGAAGCTTCGCCGTGACCATCCTGGGCGGGCAGCACGCGCAGTTGTGCCGGACGTTCGCCACCAAGGGCGCCGACCGCTTCGGCGGCGGCGAGTGGGACTCCACCCGAGCCGGTCACCCCATACCCGCGGACGGTCTGGCCTGGCTGGACTGCCGTATCGCCACCATCCACCAGGCCGGCGACCACGAACTGGTCATCGCCGACGCCGTCGAGGGCGCCGTCACCGACACCGAGGGCCCGCTGGTCTTCCACGCCGGACGCTTCGCCGAACTGGTCGCCTGACACGGGCCGCCGACGCCCGCCCCACCACCGGCCACGAGAAGGGCAGACCCGCGTGTCTTTGATCCAACCCTCGCGCGCGTTCCTGGCACCGGACCACGGTTCCGGTCAGGGCGAACTCTCCTACCTGCGCACCGCACCCCGTCACCTCGTCGACCGCAGCGCCATCGCCGACGTGCTGATCACCGACTGGCAGCGGACAGGCACCGACACCTTCTTCCTCGGCGCCCAGTGGCCCCGGGGCCACGCCTTCTACACGCCGATCGCCGGTACCTGGTACGACCCCCTGCTCGCGGCCGAATCCCTGAGACAGGCGTCCTTGCTGGTCGGCCAGACCTACTACGGGATCCCTCGCGGCCACCAGTGGATCATCGGCGAGCTCGACATCGAGGTCGCCCCGGCCGCGCTCCTCCTGGGCAGCCGGCCGGCCGAGATCCGGCTGGAGGTGGCCCGCTCCCCCGACCCGGACTCGGCTCCCGGCGCGGGTGCGGAGCCGGACTCCCATGCGAGTGCGCACGCGGCGACGGTCATGACCGTGGAGGCCGAACTGCTGCGCGACGACGACGCCTTCGTCGGTGCCGGACGCATCAGCCTCGACGTCCTCTCGCCCGCCGCGTACGCCCGGCTGCGCGGGGAGCGTCTCGGGCCGCCGACGGGTCTGCCCCGGCTGCCCGAGGCCCTGCCGCCGCCCGTCGTGGGGCGCCTGGACGTGCGGGACGTGGTGCTCGGCGTCCCGGCCGCGCGCTCCGGCCGGGACGGCCACACCTGGCAGTTGCGGGTCGACCCCAGTCACCCGGCCCTCTTCGACCATCCCGTGGACCACGTGCCCGCCATGCTGCTCCTCGAGGCCGCCCGCCAGGCGGCTCAGGCGGTCTGCGCCCCGTACCGGGTTCTTCCCATCGAGGTGCGCAGCGCCTTCCACCACCCCGTGGAGCTGGACATCGCGTGCCACATCGCCGCGACCCCGCTCCCCCAGCGGGACGCTGCCGAGGACACGGCGGTCCGTGTGACCGCCACCCAGGACGGCACCCTGGTCTTCGACAGCCTGGTGGTGGCGGCCCTGTGCGACTGACCTCGGCGGGGCGCCCGGCCGGTGGCGTCCTCACCCGCGGGTGACGTCGACCCCGCCTGGCAGGCCCCCGCGCCGGCCGCGGTCGCTCAGGCCGTCTCCCGCAGGATCAGGCGGGTCGGGGTGATGACCGAGTCGGTGCTGCCGGCGCGCGTGTCGCCGGTTTCCTGGATCCGCCGGAACAGCAGGCGTGCCATCAGGCGGCCCATCCCCTCGATGTCCTGGTGCACGGTCGTCAGAAGTGGTTCGTCCTTCTCCTCGGGCAGGGGCAGGTCGTCGAAGCCGATGACGGCGACGTCGTCGGGCACGGTGCGACCGTGTTCCCGCAGTGTGCGCAACGCTCCGCGGGCCATCAGGTCCGATGCCGCGAAGACCGCGTCCAGGCCCGGGTTGCGGTCCAGCAGCCGTCGCATGGCGTCCGCTCCGCCCTGGACGGTGAAGTCGCCTTCAGTGATCAGGTGGGGCGGGCTGTCGGGCAGTACGTCGCGGTATCCGTCGAGGCGGTCGATCGCGGCGGCCTGGTCGAGCGGGCCGGTGATGGTCGCGATGTGTCCGCGTCCCTGGGCGACCAGGTGGCGGACGGCTTCGGCGGCGCCGCCGCGGTTGTCGGCGTCGACGTAGGTGTAGGCGTGCCCCTGGTCCCGCGGGCCGGGCAGGGGCCGGCCTCCGAAGACGGCGGGCAGGCCCATCCGGTCGACCGTCTCGGGCAGCGGGTCGTCGACGCGCAGCGAGAAGAGCAGTGCGCCGTCCACGTGGCGGCCGGCCAGGAAGTTGCCCACCCGGGGGTAGTCGTCCGGCTCTTCGATGAGCAGGAGCACCAACTGGGCTCCCTGTTCGACGAGTTCCCGCCGGATACCGCGCAGGTGTCGGTCGAAGAACGGGTCGACGAAGAGCCGGTTCTGGGGTTCGGTCACCACGACGGCGATCGCGTCGTTGCGCCGGGTGACCAGGCTTCGGGCGGCCTGGTTGGGCACGAAGCCGAGTTCGGCGACCGCGCTGCGGACCCGTGCGACGACGGCCGGGCTGACCCGGGGCGAGCCATTGATCACACGGGACACGGTGGAGCGTGACGCGCCGGAGCGCCGGGCCACGTCCTCCAGTGTGGGGCGGTGTCCTTGGGGCCGTGAGGTCAACCGCCTTCTCCGATCCTCAGCAGCTCCTGCAGCACCTGCTGGGCCCGGTGGCCGTCCTCGAAGTCCGCCAGGGTCCGGGGGCCTGGGGCCGCGTTCGCGGCGCGTGTCCACTCGTGGAGCTGGTCGAGGAAGGAGTCCGCCCAGCCGGTCACCTCTCCGGGCGGGTCCTCGAGCCTGCTGGTCCCCAGGAGCTTGATCTGTTCCCAGTCGACGCCGGTCCGAAGCTGGAGGACCGGCCCGTCCTTGGAGTCGTGGGTGAGTTCGCCCCGTGTCCCGGTGAGGGCCAGGGTGAGACCGGTCTCGTGGGGCTGCGATGCCTTCGAGGCGGTCAGGGTGAAGGACGGCCCCGTCCGGAGGCGTCCGCTGACGAAGGTGTGGTCGTCGACCTCGACGGCCCGGCTTCCCTTGTGGGCGACCTTCGTCCGGAGTGCGACCTGGCAGGCGGCGGGATCGACGGCCCGCTGGAAGAGGAAGTGGAGCAGGTCGATCAGGTGGACCCCCAGGTCGCCGAGTGCCCCGCTGGTGAGGCGTTCTTCCGCGCTGTCGCGCCACGTGAAGTGCTTGCGTGTGAGCGCGCTGGCCCGCTTGAAGGCGACGTCGACGTGCAGGATCCGGCCCAGTGTCCCCTCGTCGATGTGCCGGCGGGCTTCCCGGATCACGTGCAGGTGGCGGTAGTTGAATCCCATCGCGCAGATCCCCGGCGCGTCCGTGGCGAGAGTGCGCATGCCGACGGCCTGGGCCAGGGAGATCGCCATGGGTTTCTCGCACAACACGCTCAGGCCGGATGCGATCGCCTCGTGCGCGTAGCCGGCGTGGGTGCGGTTCGGTGAGGCGATGACGACACCGTCGGCTGCCGCGTACAGGTCGCCGGGTGAGGCGAACGTCGTCGTTCCCGAGGCGTGCGCCAGGGCCCGCGCCTTGGCGGGGTCGACATCGAACACGCCGGCCAGTGAAGCGGTGTCGCTCGCCGCCACCGCCCGGGCGTGCATGTGGCCGATGCCGCCGGCGCCGATGATTCCCACTCGCATCACTTCAGGGCTCCCTCTAACTCGAACAGGATCGCGTCGGTGTGGCGGCTGCCGGACACGCGGGGATAGCGGCTGCGGGCCTCGTCGGTGCAGTTCCCGACCAGAAGGCCCCGCCCGACGGAGGCGAGCATCTCCAGGTCGTTGCCGCTGTCGCCGAAGGCGAACGCCTGGGCCGTGTTCACTCCGTGCAGGCGGCAGATGTGTTCGACGATCTTCCGTTTGCCGCAGCCGCGGGGGAGGAAATCGACGTCGTAGCAGTCCTCGGGGTCTCCGGCGGCCGGGTTGCAGCGGCTCAGATTCACCTCGAGGAGTGACCTGTCCGCGATGTGTCCGATCAGGGCGAGCCGGCGGGCGTCGCGTTCGGGGTCCCGCGTGGCGTAGTAGTAGCTGACCACGCGGCTGTCCGGGGCTCGGCAGGTCTGCGGGATCAGCGGCACGTCCAAGGCGTGCAGTTGCCGGACGGCTTCCTGGGCCAGGCCCCTGATGTGTTCGGCGGCGGGGAGCCGTTGGGTCCAGCCCGGCTCCGGAACCATCCCGGCGTCGCCGGCCACGTACAGCTCGGTGCCCAGTGAGCAGGCCATGAAGTGCGGCAGGAAGCGCAGGCGGTGGCCGCGGGCCTTGTGCAGTACCGAGGTCAGCGAGCTGCCGGTCACCCAGCCGAAGAGCAGCCCGTGCCGCGCGCCGGCGCGGGCCAGATAGTCCTCCAGCGTCCGGCGGGAGTGCTGCTGGTCGGGTGTGTTCTCGTGCGCCAGGTAGGTCTCGTCGAAGTCGCAGAAGGCCACGGTCCGCACAGTGGCGAGTGCGGGCAGCGGGGGGATGTCAGTGCGCGATGGCACGGAATGCGTCATGGAGGGCTTCGATCACGCGGTCCTGCTCGGACAGGGACATCTGGTTGTGCAGGGGCAGGTGGAAGACCGTCGCGTGCGCCTGTTCGGTCAGGGGCAGCGTCAGGTGTGCGAAGTGCTTGCGGTGCACCGGCGTCTGCTGCTGGTGGGTGAGCACGGGGTAGTAGATGTCCGTCTCCACCGCGCCCGTGGTGTGCAGGTGCCGGCGGATCTCGTCCCTGGCCGCCGTTCCGGCGGTCGTCCGTACGCTGAACAGGTGCCAGGCGTGGTCGGGTGTGAAGTCGGGCAGGTCGGCCGCGCCGTCCGCGGCGAGGTCTGCCAGGCCGTCGAGGTAGCGCCTGGCCAGGAAGGCTCTGCGGTAGTTGTTCAGGGTCAGGCGGGGAAGCAGCCCCAGCGCGACCGAGGCGGTGGAGTTGTCGATTTTCGCGTTCAGGCCGAACGTCTCCTGCTTGACGTTCTTCCGCTCGGGATCGAAGCCGTGGTAGGCCAGTCTTCGGGCCGCTCCGGCGAGTTCACCGTCACGCATCACCACGGCGCCGGCCTTGCCGGTCAGGCCGAAGTTCTTGTACGGGTTGAAGCTGAGCACGGCGGCGTCCGAGTGCTGTCCGACGCCGGTGACGCCGATGGCCTGGCACGCGTCCTCCACGAGGTGCACGCCGTGCTGCCCGGTGATCTCGGCGAGTGCCGCCATGTCGGCGAGGCGGCCGTAGAGGTGGACGGGCAGAACCGCTCGGGTTCTTGGGGTGATGGCGGCCTCGACCAACGCCGGATCGAGGGTGAGGCGTACCGGGTCGATGTCCACGAGGACCGGTGTGGCCGCACAGGCCCAGACGGCGTTCTCGGTGGCCGCGAAGCTGTTCGCGGGCAGGATGACCTCGTCGCCGGGGCCGACTCCGACGGCCCGCAGGGCGATGATCAGGGCGTCCGTGCCGCTGCTGGTCGCCACCGCGTGCGGCACGGCGAGGAATTCCGCCAGGGCGTCCTCGAACTCGGCCGCGGCGGGTCCGCTCGTCAGCGCGCCGTCGGCCACGGCACGGGCGAAGCGTTCGACGGCCGTGCGCTGTTCGTCGGGGGTCAGCAGGCGTGACTTGGGCAGG
Source organism: Streptomyces sp. NPDC059371 (assembly GCF_042751995.1). Lineage (NCBI taxonomy): Bacteria > Bacillati > Actinomycetota > Actinomycetes > Kitasatosporales > Streptomycetaceae > Streptomyces > Streptomyces sp. NPDC059371. Next base: position 108,612 of record NZ_JBHYXD010000008.1, read on the forward strand.
AAGGGCACCGGGTCACCGGCCGATCGGCGGGGGTCCGCGGCGAAGACGGAGCCCGCAGCCCCGGGGCCGAGCCGCTGCGGCTGCCGGGCGACCAGGGTCGCCAGGGCCTGGTTGGCCAGGGTGGTGGAGCACGCGTACGCCGGGATCCGATGGCGCAGCACGTCCCCGACGAGCCGGTGGATGCCGGTGCTGTCCCCGGTGAACGGCTCGGCCGGGTGGGTTGTCGTCGTCATCGTCACGCTCCGGCCGCGTGTTCGAGGAGCGCCGCGCACCCGAAGGAGCCCGCCGTCTGCTTGAGCAGGTCCGGGCCGGGCTGCTTGAAGTAGAGCAGTTCGTGTCCCGTCCGCATCATCTGCACGGCTGTCGGCAGGTCCCGGTCGTCCGTGGTGTCGACGACGATCAGGTCGCCCGCCGTCCCGGCCCGGGCGATCTCCGCCTCAGCGGTGTCCAGGCCGTCGGTGTCGACGACGAGGAGTTCGTACGAGCGCCCGAGCGGCAGCCGTCCCGCGATCGCGCGGCAGGCGAACTCGAAGCGGAGGTAGGCCTCGAACCAGCTCGGGCGGCTCCCGCGGTGCGGATCGAAGTAGGCGTCGAGCACCCACTGGTTTCTCACCTCGAGCTCCGGGTGCTTCGCGGTGAAGTAGGCGAAGTTCTCGCGCCAGTCGTCGTAGCGTTCCTGGTCGGATTCCGGGTGGAACTGGTGGTAGACGCGGGAGTACAGGTTGTGGACGAGGGTCAGGCCGTGCCGGTGGAGGCGATAGCCGAGTTCGACGTCCTCGAAGCTCCACCTTTTGATGGCCTCGTCGAACCCGCCCACGGCCAGCAGGTGTTCCTTGCGCACGGAGACGTTGCAGCCGTACAGGAAGTGCCATCCCGTGGCGAGATTTCCCATGTTCTGCGACAGGGCGTCGGTGACCTGGGCCCGCTCGTCGCGGTCAGCGACCGGGGGCAGGGCTTGCGGGGTGAAGTCTTTTTCGAGAAGGGCGAGATCGACCGTTCCCGGCTCCAGGTAGTCCCGGAATCCGATGGCGACGACATCGCCGCGGTCACGGTGGCACCGTATGTGTTCCTGGATGAACGACGGGTCGATGATCTGGTCGCCGTCGGCGAAGACGATCAGTTCTCCGTCCGCCGCCCGGATTCCGGCGTTTCGCGCGGCGGAACGGCAGGAGCTTTCGGTACGCGGCAGACGGATCCGCCGGATCGGATAAGTGAGGGGCAGCGAGTCGACGAGTTCTCCCGTACCGTCCGTGGAACCGTCGTCGACCAGGACGACCTCGAATGTGTCGTTCTCTTCGAGCCGTTGATGGTTCAGGGACATCAGGCAGGGGGCGACGAGATCCCTGGAGTTGTAGGTGGGAATGACCAGACTGGCTTTCATGCGATTCTCCCCCGTGACGCAATGGTGGTGACAGCGGATTGTCAGCTCTCCGCAACGGGAGCCGGCTGTGCCCGCTCCACGCCGCGGTGGTCCTTCCGCCGCGCGGAGACGCGCCGCCAGCGGATGCCGAGCAGAAGGGCCCGGAGGTTCTCGTCGACCGCCATGGCGATCATGATGCCGCCGATGGCGAGGCCCAGGGGCAGCGAGAGGACGTACGCCAGGGGGATGAAGACCCCCCACAGGACGAGGATTCCGACGGCGGCCGGATAGGTGACATGGCCGACGGCGCGCAGGGTGCTCGCCGTGGTCATGATCAGGGAGGAACCCGGGAGGTAGAGCAGCCCGCACCACAGGAGCAGCCGTCCGGACTCGGCGACCTGCGCGGAGTCCGTGAACTGGTCCATGATCCAGCCGCCCGAGAGGCCGGCGACGAGCGCGAGGGCGGCCGCGATCGCCACGCCCGCCAGTCGGGTGGTTCGGGTGACGCGTCGGATCCGGTCCATGTCTCCGGCGCCGGCGAGATGGCCGACGGTGATCTGCAGCCCCTGCGAGAGGGCGGAGCCGAACATGCCGATCATGTTGGTGATGCTCAGCGTGTACATGCGGGCGGCCAGTTCATCGGGGCCCACGGCCGTGATGATGCGGGTGGTGGTGATCTGGGCGGCCTGCCAGAAGGCCGGCTCCAACATGGTGGGAAGGGTGAACGTGATGAGCAGCAGGCCCTGTTCACGCCATTGCCGTCGGCTGGACGGCCGGCGAAATCGGACGCGGATGCGGAAGAAGACCAGCCAGGCGCTGAAGAGGAGACCGGCCGCGGTGGCCAGGGCCGTGGACAGCGCGATCCCGCGTACCCCCCAGCCGGGTCCCGCCGAGGACAGGACCAGCACGTAGATCAGGGCGATGTTCGTGATGTTCGTGAGAACGGCGGCGAACATGCCGCCTCGGGTGAATCCGTTCGCCGCCATGACGCCGCTGAGCATCGCCATGAGCGAGTGGAGGGCGCAGCTTCCGCCCACGATGTGCAAAAAGGTGGTCCCGTGGCTCAGAAGCTGTCCGTGCAGGCCGAGCAGTTGAGCTATCGCCTCTCCCTCGACGAGCAGGACGACGCTCGCGATCACGCCCAGCAGTACGTGCAGGATCAAGGCGACCGAATAGCACTCCCGGACCCGTTCGAGTTTCCCCTGTCCGATCATTCTGGAATAGACGAGGCTGCCGCCCTGTCCCATGAAGGAGAACATCATGAGCACGAATGTGGTGACCGTGTTGACGGAGCCGACGGAAGCGGCGGCGGCATCGGATATCCGGCCGAGTGCCCAGATGTCGACGAGCCCCATGCAATAGGTGAGGGTCAGTTGCAGGAATATGGGCCAACTGAGCGAAAAGACTCCGATGTTCACCTTGGGTGGCACGACGTCTCTTCTCTCCGCTCCCCCGAATCCCCGTCGGGGACTCTCGACCTTGAGAATCGCGGACTTCATCTCCGGTGACTGCCCCGGGAAACACCAATCCGCGCCACTGATCGACTGGATGCTAGCCACATGATCCGTTCCGCGGGAAGGGATATCGAGCAGCCCTCCAGTACGGCACGTCCGTTTCCCGACACGGCCGCGGGACGCGGCGCGGCGGCGAAGCCACCGGGAGTGACCCGCAAAGGGGCGGAATCCGCCCCGAAGCATGCGGCTGTACGCGGTGCGGGCGCCCATGCGTGACGGAAGGTGACGGGCGCGGTCCGCAGGGTGTGGCCGAACTGCTCCGGTGATGACTGGGGCGGGCCGAAGGGTTCCGGTCATGATCGGGGAGAGCCCGAACCGCTCCGGTCACGTCCGGGGCGGTGTGCGGCCCACGGCCAGCAGCGCGACGCGGGGCACCTCGGCCACGTAACGGTTCCCCCTCCGGCGGATGACCGGCGCGCTCGGGACGGACTCCGGGTCCCGGAGCCGGGTCGCGGCGAGGTAGTCGGTGTGGTCGAAGTACCGCACCAAGGAGTTCCAGGCGTCCCGGATGTCCTCGTGCCCGTCGAAGAACGCGCGGATGCCGTACATGTCCCGGAGGTGGTCGCACATGTCCTGGCGGGCCCGCTCCTCGGAGTCCGCGGTGACCGTCAGGGGATCGTAGAGGTCGTGGACGCTCGCCGGGATCCCCGCGCCGTCGAACAGCGCGGTCAGCGAAGGGCGCGAGAAGTGCCGGTAGTCGTGGCCGGCTGTCGAGCACGGGTGGACCACCTCGGTGAAGAAGCGGGCCATCGGGCTGGACTCGTCGAAGTCGTGGAGCAGGACCCGGCCGCCGGCACGGGTCACCCGGACGGCCTCGGCAACGGCCGCCGGCCGGTCCCGGGGGGCGATGTGGTGGGTTCCGTAGGCGAGGAGCGTGGCGTCCACCGCTCCGTCACGCAGGAAGAGGAAGTCGGCCGACTGCCGCACGGCCGGGAGCCCTTGTTCCAGGGCGCGCTCCACCATCGTTCCGGACACGTCACCGGTCAGGACGCTCATGTGCCCCAGCGTCGCGTCCGCCGCCCGGCTCACCGCTCTGGCGATCGTGCCGTCCCCGCCCAGGACGTCGAGCACCGTGCCGGCGTGAGAGGACGCAGGCGGCGAGGCCAGGCGCAGGATCTGCCGCATCCCGGTCCAGCGGACCATCGTGGTGCGCTGCGCCCTGCGGTAGGAGTCGCCGCGTCCGGTGCCGTCCGAGTCGAACTCGGTGACCGTGTCCGCCAGGGCGCGAAGGGCCGCGTCGGCGCCCGGGCGTTCGAAGTCCAGGAGGGACGGCAGGAGCGGGCCGGCCTCCGCGATCCGGCGCTGATAGGCGCCCAGGGTCATGGTGGGCAGATAGACGGACTCCCGCAGGGCGGCGGCGAGTTCGGGACGCGTGCGGGTGTCGTGCTGAACGGTCATGGCGGGTCGGTCCTCCGGATGGCCGCTGAGGGATCAGCGGGACGGTGGTGGCGGCAGTTCTCGCATGGTGGCGATCGGGGACAGGGCGACGGGTATCCACGCCAGTGACGTGCCGGCCGCGGCCACCCAGAGCGCGGCCCTGGGGCCGGCGGACGTGGCGATCAGCCCGGACAGCGCCGAGCCGACCGGCAGCATCCCCCACAGGGCGAAGCGCATGGTGGCGTTGACCCGGCCGAGCAGCTCGTCGGGCGTCACCCGCTGCCGGTAGCTGACCAGGATGATGTTGCCGATCATGTTCCGCAGGTTCATCACGAGGAACGCCAGCGCGGCGACCGCGAGCCGGGCGCCGTGGCCGGCCAGGGGCAGCAGAAGGTACAGCGGGGCGCAGAGCGCGGCGGACAGCCACAGCACCCGTCCGTGTCCGAATCCGCGGGTCAGCACCGGGGTGACGATCGCGCCCAGTACGGAGCCGACGCCCGCGACGGCGAAGAAGAGGCCGACGTCCGCCTCGGACAGGCCCACCTCGCTGATCAGCACCACGGGCAGCATCGTCACGGTGATGCTGATGAACAGATTTCCCAGGCTGCTCGAAAGCGCGGCGGGCCCCAGCACCGGGTCCCGGACGACATGGCGCAGTCCGTCCCGTACCCCTCGGTGCAGCGGAATGACATCGGCTCGCGCCGCGGACGGTGGCCGGCCACCACCGCGTACGAACAGGACGCAGCCGGCCGACCAGAGCGCGGTCAGCGCGTTCACGCCCATGGCGACGGGTCCCGTCAGCGCCTGGATCAGGAACCCTCCCAGCGCCCGTCCCGCGATCTGGGAGCCCGAATTCGCCCCGGTCAGCGCGGCGTTGGCCGACATCAGGGCCTGCGGGCCGACGAGTCCCGGGACGAAGCTCTGGGCCGCCACGTCGAAGAACACCCGGCAGACCCCGGTCAGGAAGGCCACCGCCACGAGTTGCGCCATGCCGAGCCGGCCCAGCCACCACGCCACGGGCACCGTGGCCAGCAGCGCGAACCGGCTGATGTCCGCGGCGATCAGGACGCGGCGGCGCTCCAGGCGGTCCACCCAGACGCCGGCCGGCAGGCCGATCACCAGGAACGCGAGCGTGCCGGCGGCGGCCAGGAGAGCCACCTGGCCGGGGGTGGCGTGCAGCAGCGCCACGGCGACCAGCGGATACCCCAGCAACGTGATCTCGCCGCCGGTGTTGTTCACCAGCACCGCGGCCAACAGCAACCGGAAGCCGGGCCGGCGCAGCGCCGAGGAGGCAGGTACGGGCGGCTGGGCAGGTACGGGCGGCTGGGTGCTCGCCGGCCGGTCAGGAAGCGCTCTGCTCACGTCGTTCCTCTTCGGAGTCGATCTCCAGTCCGGCGCGGTAGCGGAGGTCCAGATCGTGCATGCGGCGCTCGCAGTCCGCGCGCGTGGGGCCACTGACGACGAAGGCGGCGAGCACGTCGGCCGAGTACGTCGGCGCGGTCATCCGTCGGCCGACCTGGACATAGGTCCGGTGCCAGAAGAGGCCAGGAGCCGTGTCCAGTCCCCCGGGCAGACCGCGTACGGTTCCGGGACGCTTCATCAGGAGCATCTGGCCCGCCAGAACACGGGGGCGCAGGGGGGCGTCTTCCGGTGTGTCAGCGGTCAGGGGAAGGGGCGGGGGCAGACCGAGCTGGGCCCGGACGGCGGCCTCCGCCGGGTCGAAGCCGAACATGGCCCGGTGCACGTCCCTGAGGGCCGCCCCCGGCGCGCGGCAGGCCGCCTCGCACAGCACGAGGTCGTCCCGCGGGGTGCGGAACACCTCGATGTGGAAGGCGAAGTGCTCCGGTCCGCGAAGGGCCCGCAGTGTCCCGCGCCCGAAGTCGATCAGCCGGTGGGCGAGCGGGTCGTCGGGGTCGAGCGGGAGGTCGAGGCGGGCCTTGTGGTCCTCGCGGAAGGCGGCCAGCGTGTACAGGTACTGGAACGCCCATATCGAACGGATCCTGCCCCCGGTCACCAGACCGTCTATGTGACACATGGCGCCGGGGACGAAGGACTCCGCGAGCCAGGCGGGTTCGCGGTGCGCGCACGCCCCGGAGGCGGCGAAGGCGTCGACCTGCCGGTCGTCGGCCAGGATGCGGAGCCCCGCCGAACCCGCGCCGCGGCGTGGTTTGACCACCACGGGCAGACCGTGGCGGCGGGCGAAGGCGCGCAGCCGGGCCGGGCTCGTCACCAGGGCGTGCTCCGCGACCGGGATTCCGGCCCGGCGTGCCCGGCGTTTCATCGTCCACTTGTCGCGGAAGGGCTCCACCTCGTCGGGCCGGGGGCCGGGCAGCGCGAGGTGGCGCCGCAGTCCCGCCGCGCGTTCGAGGTCGCGTTCCTGGCAGGCGACGATCTGCCCGACGCCGTACCGGCGGGCGAGTTCACGGGCCCTGGCGTCCCGGGCCCGGGCGGGGGGGGTTTCGGGGGGCGCCGCGGCAAGGAGATTACTGGTTTGGACCCGCGGCCACCCCAACCCCTGGACGGA
>NZ_JBHYXD010000008.1:115396-151212 GCF_042751995.1 Streptomyces sp. NPDC059371
TCCCCCCAGGCCCCCAGCGGCCCGCCCCCGCCACGGCGGGAGATTCCAGGGCCCCGGGCAACCCGGCCCCGGTCGCTTTAGTAGTCGGCGAGCGCCTCGGCATGCAGATAGCGGGAGTCGCCCGACGGCAACCGCTCGCCGTGCCGGTCGAGGAACTCGCGGGAGGCGAGCAGGACGATGCCACCGTCGTGACCGGCGAGCCAGCGGTGATAGGGATTGGCCGTCAGTGAACCCCGGTGCAGGACAAGGACGTTGTTCATACGGGACGGTCCTCGCGGGCCGGGGCGGGGGCCGTCGGACCGGGCCGCACGTGGACGGCGGTCGCCGTGGCGGCCGTTGTGTCGGGCCGTACCGGGGCGGGAGCCGTCGGGCCGGGATCGGCCGGGGTGTCCCCGGTCAGCCAGGACTTGACCTGGGCCAGCCGTCGCGTCACCGCTTCCTGGTCCGGTCCGCAGACCGTGGCGGCGGCGAGTCCGCGCGCGGTGACGGTGGCCGGCGGGGTGCGGGAGGGGTCCGTCAGCCAGGTGAGCCGGACCAGCCAGTCCGCGTCCGGGCGCTGCCCGGGGGTGCGGCACCGTCCGGGATCGGCCGGGTAGGAGACCAGCCAGCCCGTGGCACGCCGGTGGGCGGGCTGGTGCTGGCGCGGGCGGGGCAGGGGCAGGCCGAGCTGCCCCAGGAGCGCGGCCAGACGCAGGTCCACCCCGTGGCGGTGGCGGAAGGAGGGGATGACGCCGGCTCCTCCGGGACGTGCGGCGATCTCGCAGAAGACCGGGGTTCCGTCCGGCTGGAGGAAGACCTCGAGGTGGGTCACGCCGGAGAACCACGGCATCGTCGCCAGTACGTGCCGGTTGAAGGCGAGCAGCGCCTCCTGCGCCGGTCCCGCGTCGATCGCCACGGACCTGCGCTGGTCGCCCGGGGCCAGGGCCGGGAGAAGGTCCAGATAGTGGGAGGCCATGGCCGCGACAGGTCGGCCCGACTGGACGACGCTGTCGATGTGGCAGGGCGTGCCTTCGATGAACTCCTCGGCCTGATAGGGGCCGGGATGACCGAGGCCGGTCCGTTCCAGCAGCCGCAGTCCGGCCCGGTCGGTCACCTTGTGCACGCCCTGCGCGGCCCAGGAGTCGACGGGTTTGAGGATGATCGTTCCGTGTTTCTCCAGCAGCGGGGCGGCGTCGGCCGGGGCGGTGATCTCGGTGAACTCCGGGGTGCGCACGCCGTCCGCATCGACATGACGCTTCATCAGCACCTTGTGGCGGAACAGGGTGGTCCGGGCCACGTCCAGACCCGGGACGGCCAGCGCCTCACGGAAGGCCGCGGCCGGCACCAGCAGCCGTTCGGTCACCGCCGCGATCCGGTCCACCGGCGGTCCGGCCTGTATCTCGGGCAGCGCGTTCAGGACCCGCGCGGAGTCGGAGGTGTCGGCGGTCACCAGTCGGGACACTTCGCCGGGGCGGTGTTCGTGTGCCTTGTCCGGGGACGTCACCAGCGTGACGTCGTAGCGGTCCGGGTCCAGATAGGGACGGCCGTCGGGATGCCGGTAGGCGTCGTAGCCCCACCGGTCGAGCAGCAGGACGTGTTCACGCTTCACGGGCCGGACCTCCTGGCGTGGGGTCCGGCGAGCGGGAGTCGGTGAACTCGACGAGTGGCGACCGCGTGTACCGGCGCAGCAGGTCCCGGAAGATCTTCCCGGACTCGGTGCGCGGCAGATCGTCCACGAACTCCACCACGCCCAGCCGTCCGGTCTCGCCGTCCTCGCGGTTGTCGCCGTTGACGTGTGCGAGGACCGCGTGCGCCGTGACCGCGCCCGCGTTCCAGCCGTCGGCGAGCCGGAGGTAGGCCTTGGCCGTCAGAGTGCCGGGGCTGTCATGGCCGGGCACCGGCACGACGGCGGCCTCGGCCACCGCCGGATGACTCAGGAGGCGCGCCTCGATCTCGGCGGGGGCGACACGGATGCCGTTCGCGGTGTGGAAGACGTCCTTGAGGCGTCCGATGAAGGTCAGGGTGCCGTCGTCTTCCCGGCGCGCCAGGTCTCCGGTGCGGTACAGCGGGCCCGGGTCGAAGGGGGTGGGCGCCCCGTCGAGGTAGCCGTGCATCAGTCCCGCCGGGCGGTCGCTCAGGTCGAGGCAGATCTCGCCCTCGGAGGCCGGTGTCGTCGTGCCGGGAGGACACAGGACGACCCGGTAGCCGGGCAGGGGCCGTCCTAGGGAGGTGGGGCGGCGGTGTTCGCCGGGCGGCACGCCGAGCACGGCTGTCAGCTCCGACTGGCCGTATCCGTTGCGGACGGTGACGCCCCAGGCGGCCCGTACGGCGTCCACGATGTCGTCGGTGAGCGGCTCACCCACGCTCGTCGCCTCGCGCAGGGCGGTACGACGTCCGGTGAGACCTGCCGCGACGAGCCGTCGCCAGATGGCGGGGGGCGCGCAGGCGCTGGTCGCCCGGGTGCGTTCCAGGACGTCCAGGATCAGCTCGGGGGTGGCGTGGCGGGTGTCCACGGAGACCACTTGGGCCTCGGCGTTCCACGGCGCGAACAGCGAGCTCCAGGGGTGCTTGGCCCACCCGGGGGACGAGATGTTCAGGTGGATGTCTCTGGGTCTCAGGCCGGCCCAGTACATCCCGGAGAGGTGTCCGATCGGGTAGCTCTCGTGGGTGTGGCCCACGAGTTTGGGCCGGGCGGTGCTCCCGGAGGTGAAGAAGCAGCACATGAGTTCGTCGGCCGGGGTGGGGTCCTGTGCGGTGAACCCGTCGGTGAACAGGGCCGCGTCCGTCCAGGGCCGCCAGCCGTGGACGGGCTCGCCCACACAGACCCGGAGTCCCGCGACGGTGTTGAGGGCGGTGTCATGGAAGGCGGGCGCGGCGGCGATGGCGGAGGCGGCGATCACATGGCGGACGCCCGCGCGCCGCAGTCTGTCGTCCACCTCCTCGGGCGCGAGTGTGGTGAACAGCGGCACGGCCACGGCACGCAGTTTCATCAGGGCGAGCAGCAGCTCCCAGACCTCGACGCCGTTGTCGAGGAGCAGGGCCGCCCGGTCGCCCTGGCGCAGGCCCTGGGAGCGGAGCCACCCGGCCACCTGGTCCGAGCGGCGCCGGAGGTGTGCGAAGGAGACCTGCCGGTCCGCGTGCGGGGTGATCACCCGCAGTGCGGTCCGCTCGTTGTCCCGGGCCACCGGGTCGAACCAGTCCAGGGCCCAGTTGAAGTACCGCGGCCGGGGCCGGCGGAACGTCTCGCGGGCGCGGCTGTGGTCGTACATGTGGCGCAGCAGCAGGTCCCGGGCTGCCCGGAACTCCTCGTGGGCGGTGATGTGTTGCCCGGGGGGTCTGCTGTCGAGCGGTGTGCGGGCGTTCATGGTTACCTCCAGGGCGAAGGCGTGTTCCGGTGGACGGGGTGGGGTGGCCTATCGCGGCGGGCCGCTGTGACAGCGGCGGACGATGCTCACCGCGACGGCGTCGGCCTCCCGGTGGAAGGTCGTGCGGCTCTCGGTGCGCCCGTTGCCGATCTGGGTGAACCAGCGGGCGCCTTCGGTGGGGACGCCGAGGGCGTACAGGCCGGTGTGCACGCGGCCTTCGGGGTCCACCAGCCGGTTCTCCGCGGCGGTGATGCGCAGTCCCCCGGTCGTGACGGTGTCGTCGTCCGCGGTGGTCGCGAACTCGCCCGCCAGTCCCTCGTCGGCGAGCTGCCGCAGCAGCGGGTTGTCCGTCGCCGACAGGGGCGGGGCGGGGACGCGGCTGTCGATGAGGGCGCGGACGTGCCGTCGTGACCCGGGTACCGCGGGGGATTCCACGGTGAACAGCCGCTGTTCACGGTCGTGGCCGAAGCGGGTGTCGGGGCCGACCACGTGCACCACGCCGGCTTCGGCGAGGGCGAGGAACTGCTCGGTGCGCAGTGCCGGCGGGCCGGTCGACAGCAGGGACAGCAGCGGCGCGACACGCGTGTGGAAGTCGTCCCGGTACGAGGAGGGTGTGAGTCCGCCGTGTTCGAGGGTGAAGCGCAGCAGGTCGCGGGCGTCCCGGATCACGTCCAGGGCCGCCTTGAGCGGTCCCCGGACATTGCCCAGGCGTGCTTGGGCCAGGTCGTCGCGGAGTGTGCGGTGCAGGTGGGAGGTGAAGTCGGCCGGGCCGGTGAAGCGCCGTCCGGCGAACGGGCGGGCCAGTCGTTCCAGGTCCACGGGTGCCACGTCGGCCAGTGCGTGCGTGTGCAGCACCTCGCGCCAGCGGCGGGCGTCGGGACCCAGTGCGGTGATGTCTCGGACGAGCGCGGCGGCGGCCCGGGGTCCGTGGCGCAGCCGGGCGTGTGCGTGCAGGTGAACGAGGTCGACCTCCGCGGTCAGCAGCGGCAGTACCTCGCCCGCGAAGTCCAGGGCCGGGGTTCCGCGGCTGTCGGCGGCGTCCTTCCTCAGCCCGGCCAGAGCGGCCGCGGTGAAGAAGTACGGGCGGAAGGAGCCGCTCGCCGCGGGCTTCTGGTTGTCCCCGCGGGTGGTGATGGGCAGTCCGCTGCGTGAACCGGCGTGGATGACGGGTTCCTTGCCGCTGGGGAGGTAGACGAGCCGGTCGCCGTCACGGTGGAAGGAGCCGCCGCGGCCCACGCTGAAGGACAGCAGGAGGTCGTAGAAGGACAGTCCGAGTCCGAGGACGCCGACCGGTGCTTCGGCGGGGACGGAGTCGAGGTCGAGGTCTGCTGCCGGTTGTCCGCCGAGGCACAGCAGATCCGGGTTGTTCCGCGCGGCCGTGCGTAGTTCGGGGGTGAAGCGGGGCGGAGCCGGTGTGATGGAGTGGCCGGTGGCCAGGACGACCGCGTCGGCCTCCAGCCGGCGGGTGCCGTTCTCGGCGGACACCTCCAGCAAGTGGCGCCCCTGGTGCGGGCGCAGGGAGGTGACCAGGGCGCGGAGTTCGGTGACGGTGACGTGGCCGGGCAGACGGCGCTCGACCTCCTGGCAGACGTGGGCGAGGTACCCGCCGTACGTCCGGCGCGGTGCGCAGTCGTTCTCGTCGAGGGCGCGGAGTTCGGGGTCGGGGTGCCGGCGCAGCCACTGGGCGAAGGTGGGACCGTGGCCGGGCGGGAACATGGCCGGTTCGCCGATGACGGTGTTCATGAGGAGCCACGGGGGCTGGTCGCTGCGCCAGACCCTTCCGCGGCCCGTCTCCGTCGCGTCCAGCAGCAGGATGTGCACGGTCCGGCGGGGGTGATCGCCGTTCGCGGTGGACAGGTGGTGGGCGAGACGTTCGAAGACGGCGATGCCCCGGGGGCCGCATCCCACCACGGCCACGGTGAACCCGGTGTCGCGGGACATCACGGGGACCGGGTCCCGGCGTGTGCGGGCCGGGCCTCGCTCTGCGGGGGGAGCCGGTCGAGCGAGGCGCGGATCTGGTCCTCGGTGGCGGCCTGGTCGGTCATCCGGCCGCTCAGGTAGTGGTCGTAGGCGGACAGGTCGAGCAGGCCGTGGCCGCTCAGGTTGAACAGGATGACCTTCTCGCGGCCCTCTTCACGTGCTCGGACGGCCTCGTCGATGGCGGCTCTGATGGCGTGTGCCGACTCGGGGGCGGGGGTGATCCATTCCTGTTCGGCGAAGGTGAGTCCCGCTTCGAAGACGCGCTGCTGCGGGTAGGCGACGGCTTCGATGAGCTTCCGCTCGTACATCGCGCTGACCAACGGGGCGGCGCCGTGGTAGCGCAGCCCGCCCGCGTGGATGCCCGGCGAGACGAAGGTGTGGCCGAGGGTGTACATCTTCGTCATGGGGGTGACGCCGGTGAAGTCGTTGTAGTCCCAGGCGTACGTGCCCCGGGTGAGTTTGGGGCACGCCTGCGGTTCCACGGCCACGAAGCGGGTGGCCCGGCCGGTGCGGATCTTCTCGTGGAAGAAGGGGAAGGCGAGTCCGGAGAAGTTGCTGCCCGCGCCCACCGCCCCGATGACGACGTCGGGGAACTCGTCCAGGTCCTCGAGCTGGCGCAGTGCCTCCTGGCCGATCACGGTCTGGTGCAGCAGGACGTGGTTCTCCCCGCTGCCCACCGAAAGGTTGCACCCCTCGCGGGCCGCGGCGTGTTCGAACGCCTCGGCGTTGGCGATGGACAGGCTGCCGCCGGTGTCCGGGTCCCGTTCCAGGGCCGCGCGTCCCGCCGACGTTCCGGTGCTCGGGCCGGGCACTACCCGGGCGCCGTTCATCTCCATCATCACTCTGCGATAGGGCTTCTGCTCATGGCTGACGCGCACCATGTAGACCGTGCAGCGCAGCCCGTACATCCGGGCGGCCAGGGACAGCGCGGTCCCCCATTGTCCGGCCCCGGTTCCCGTCGTCAGTTCCTCCACTCCGGCCTGCTTGTAGTAATAGGCCTGGGCCAGCGCGGTGTTGAGTTTGTGGCTGCCGGTGGGGCTGGTTCCCTCGTATTTGAAGTAGATACGGGCGGGGGTCCGCAGCAGTTGTTCGAGATTCCTGGCACGGCGCAGCGGTGTGGGGCGCCAGCGCAGGTACTGGCGGCGTACTTCCTCGGGGATCTCGATGAACGGCTCGCGGCTCAGGCTCTGCCGGTACATCGTCAGCGGTATCTGCGGTGTGATGGCGCCGTCGGCGGGCCGCTGCCCCTCGAAGGGACGTGCGCGCCGTAACCGGGCCGCGTCCTCGACGTCCGCCAGGTCGGAGAGAACGTTGTACCAGTGGGTGGGAACGATCGACGTCATCCGGCGGATTCCATCCTTTCGCGCTCGATGTGGCGTGCTGTCAGGTCGGTCAGGTCCCCGACGGTCCTCAGCCGGGCCCGGAACAGCTCGGAGTCCGGGATCACGGTCCGGAACTCGGCCTCCAGCCGGACGACGACCTCGAGCAGGGACAGGGAGTCCAGGCCGATCTCGTCGGTGAGCACCTGCTCGTCGGTGATCTCCTCGGCGGGGATGTTCCTCACCTGGCCGAGGATCTTCTTCACCCGCAGGTGGGTCGAGTTCGGCATCACGGCACCCTCAGCGCGGCGGACGTCGTCATGGGCGAGGTGGCCGTGAGGGTGCGGCGGCGGCCACGAGCGGCGCCGACCAGCGGGGGGAGTTCGGACAGCGCGGTGATGCGCGGGACGTGGGGCAGGTGGGCGTAGGCGTCGAAGCGGTCGTAGAGGATGCCGTGGCCGAAGCCGGCCCGCAGCGCGCCGAATACGTCGTTGACCAGGCCGTCGCCGACGTACCAGCACCGTTCGCCGTCGATGCCGAGCCGGTCCAGGGCGTGGCGGTAGATGCGGGGGTCGGGCTTCTCGAAGCCGACGACCGTCGAGTCGACCACGACCTCCAAGTAGGGCAGCAAACCGGCCTGGTGCAGTTCGTCGCGTACGGTTCCCTCCGAGTTGGAGATGACGCCGAGGGTCAGTCCCTGATCGGAGAGGGTGCGCAGGGTCGAGGCGGCCTCGGGGTCGACGTCCCGGTAGAGGTCGGGCCTGGACAGGGCCGACAGGACGGCGGGCACCACCGCGTCGGGGTCGAGGCCCAGGAGGGCGGCGAAGGTGCGCGCGACCTTGGCCGTGCCGTCGGTACCCGCGGGCAGCGGCAGGTGGCGGGCCTCCGCCGCCAGCACGAGCGCCGTGGTGGCGCGGGCGGGGCCGACGCCGGAGTGCCCGGCGGCGGCGAGCTCCTCGGCGAGGACCTCGCCGCTGGGGTGGATCAGGGTGAGGCCGGCGTCGAAGAGCACGGCGTCGGGTGCGGGGGGAAGCGGTGCGTGCGGCACGGGATTCTCCTCGGGGCGAAGTCAGGAACGGGCGGTGGGCGCCGGTTTCGGGCGGCGGGTCCGGACCGGCAGGAAGACCGCGGAGTGGGCTCCAGACGTGGCGGCGGGGCGGAATCCGTGACGGCGCAGGACCTCTTCGATCCGGGGCCGGTCGACGTACTTCGTGTGGATGTCCAGGACCAGGACGCCCACGTTCGCCAGCCACCGGGTGTCCCCGTGGAGCAGGACGTCCTCCTCCGCTCCCTCGATGTCCATCTTGACGATGTCGGCGCCGTCCCAGCCCGCGGCGGCGATCAGGTCGGTGACGGTGGTGGCGGGCACGCGGGTGGACGGGCGGCGCAGCCGGGCCTCGGGCCGGTGCGCGGCCTCCTCGCGGGCACGGGCGACCGGGGCGCTGGTCGAGCTGGAGGACCACCAGCCGTTGGTGTGCAGGGTGACGTGGCCGGGTGCGGAGGCCACGGCGGCGTGCTCGATCCGCCAGTCCCGCCCGTTCGCCTCCTTGTTGCGGCGCAGCACGGCGACGTTCTCGGCCACCGGCTCGACGCACACCACCTGGGCGTCGGGGAACAGGGAGGAGAAGTACAGCGGGGACAGGCCGATGTTGCTGCCGAGGTCGAGGACGCGCTCGACGGGACGGCCCAGCCGTTCTTCGTAGGGGAAGGAGTAGAT
This sequence comes from Streptomyces sp. NPDC059371, assembly GCF_042751995.1. Classification (NCBI taxonomy): domain Bacteria; kingdom Bacillati; phylum Actinomycetota; class Actinomycetes; order Kitasatosporales; family Streptomycetaceae; genus Streptomyces; species Streptomyces sp. NPDC059371. The sequence goes on from NZ_JBHYXD010000008.1 coordinate 123,757, forward strand.
CTGCTCCGCGAACACCTCGCGCAGCACGAACAGGTCGCTCGCGTGTTTGCGGAAGACACAGGTGACCGCGTTCCGGCCGGAACCCAGGGACACGCTGTGCCGGGTGCCGGGGCCGTTGCGGCCGGTGGCCATCGCCCAGTGGTAGGCGAGCAGCCACCGGCTCAGGGCGGCGCTCCGGCCGGGGTGGGCGGCGCGTACGGCCGAGAGGTCCGCCAGCAGGGCCCGCCCTTCGCGGGCGAGCAGGGAACGGCCGGACAGGGCTTGCGGGTCCTCGTCGCGTCTGAGGTAGTTCATGCCTGCCTCCCGGAGGTGTGTGTCAGCCCAGACGGGGGCCGGCGGTGAGCCACCCTCGTGTGTCGGCGGAGCCGGACTGGACGGCGTCGTAGTACGCCTGCTGGACGGCGGTGGTGATGGGGCCGGGCCGGCCCCGGCCGACGGGGGTGCCGTCGACTCCGACGACGGGGGTGACCTCGCACAGCGTGCCGGTGAGGAAGACCTCGTCGGAGAGGTAGAGCTCGGTGCGTTCGACCTGCCGCTCCTCGACGCGCAACCCCAGGCTGTCGCGCAGCAGTTCGATCACGCTGGCGCGGGTGATGCTGTCCAGGATCGAGTCGCTGATCCCCGGGGTGATCACGGTGTCGCCTCGGACGATGAAGACGGAGGCGCCGCCCGTCTCGGCGACCTTGCCCGCGCCGTTGAGCAGGATCGCCTCGCCGTAGCCGTGCGTGTCGGCCTCCAGCCTGGCCAGGCGCAGGTTGTAGTAGTTGGCCGCCGCCTTGACCTTGGGCGGTGCGGTGTCGTCGCCGGAGCGCCGCCAGGAGGAGACCAGGCAGGTGATCCCGGTCTCGATGGTCTTCTCCCGCGGGGAGGGGAAGACCGGCATGAAGAACCCGGCCTGCATCGCCGAGGCGTCGGCTGTGTAGCGGCCCTTCTCCAGGTAGAGCGTGGGCCGTACGTAGATGTCCTCGCGGTAGTCGAGGGCGCTGACGAGTTCGCTCAGCGCCTTCAGCAGCGTCTCCTCGTCCAGCGTGTGCGGGATGCGGGTGACCTTGGCCGAGTCGCTCAGCCGCCGCACATGGCGGTCGAGGTGCACGAAGTAGTGGCGGGACTCCCGCGCGTTCCAGTAGCCGCGCAGTCCCTCGAAGACGCTCGCGGCGCGCAGCACCGTCTCGGTCCAGACATGGACGCGCGCCTCGTGCCAGGGACGCACCGCGCCGTCGAACCAGATGTGTTCAGGAGTGGAGAGATCAGCCATGAGGTGTCCTCGGATCGGGGCGGGTGGGTTCAGGCGGCCTTGGCGGCGGTGGCGTCCGCGGCGTCGAGGAACTCCTGCACGGTGTGACGGGTGTACTTGTGGTCGGCCAGCTTCGACAGGATGGCGGGGGGCACGGTGACGCAGTGGGCGCCGGCGTCCATGGCCCGCCGGACGTCACCGGGGCCGCGCAGGCTCGCCGCGATGATCTCCGTGCGGTAGCCCCACCGGTCCAGCCAGCGGCGCACCTCCTCGATGACGGCGGCGCCGTCGCCGCCCTCGTCGTCGACGCGGCCGAGCATGATGCTCACGTAGCGCGCGCCCGCCTTGGTGGCGAGGGCGGCCTGGCCGTAGGAGAGGCAGGCGGTCGTGTTGACCTGGACGCCCGCGCCGGCGAGTTCGTGCATCTCGGCCAGGCAGGGCACGCCCTGCGGGGTGAGCATGGGGACCTTGATGGCCACGTTGTCGCCGAGCTCGCTCAGCATCAGCGCCTCGGAGACGAGGGCGGCGCCGGACTCGGCGGTGACCTCGGCGTGCAGGACGCCGGGCGCGATCAGGCGGGCGAGGCTGGCGAACGTCGCGGTCGGGTCGGTGACGCCGTCGCGCAGCAGGACGCTGGGATTGGTGGTGACGCCGTCCAGGATGCCCTGGCCGGACCAGAACTTGACGTGGTTCTCATCGGCACTGTCGAGGAAGAGCTTCACGGTGGTCTCCGGGTTCTTCGAGGATGGTGGTGACGGCGGTCATCAGGTCGGGTGCGACCAGGTCGGGCCGGGCCGAGCGCCGGGTGGGGCACACGTCGCACCGGGTGCGACCGATCCAGGCGGTACGGCAGCCGGCGGCCTGTCCGGCGGCGATGTCGCTCGGGGTGTCGCCGACGAACCAGCAGCGCTCCGCGCGCAGGCCCCGGTGCTGTATCGCCTGCCGCAGCAGCCCGGGGGCCGGTTTGCGGTTGGCACAGTCGGCTCGCAGGCGGGGCAGCGCGGCCTCCGGGTGGTGCAGGCAGTAGTAGACGTGGTCCACGTGGGCGCCCTGCTCGGCGAGGAGCTGGACGAGCGTTCCGGTCACGGCGGCCAGCAGCCGGGTGGTGAACTTCCCCTTGGCGATGCCCGGCTGGTTGGAGGCGACGATCACGGGGACGCCGGCCTCGTTGGCCCGCCGTACAGCCTGTGCGGCGCCGGGCATCAGGCGCACCTGGTCGGGCCGGTGCGGGGAGTCGACGGTGCCGAGGTCGGGCTCGTGCCACAGGGAGTTGAGAACGCCGTCGCGGTCCAGGAGCAGGGCGTCGGGGGTCATGGCCGCAGGGACTCCCAGCGCGGTGTGGTCACGGCGAGCAGGGGGTGCACGATGAGCATGTGCCATACGACGGACTGGAAGATCTCGGTGTGTGTGGTGCGGTAGTTCCGGTCGTTCACGGGCACGCGCAGGCATTCGTCGGCCATGCGGGCGGTCTCTCCGCCGTCGGGGCCGACCACACCGCAGATGTACGCGCCGGCGTCCTGGGCGGTGTGCAGGGCCTCCACGAGGTTGACGCTCACGGGGGGTTGCTCGCTGCCGCCGCCGACGGAGAAGACCATCACGGCATCGCGGTCCGTGATGTTCGCGCAGGTGAGCCATTCCGCGTAGGCGGAGCGCCAGCCGCGGTCGTTGATGGCCGCGGTGAGGGTGGCGGCGTTGTCGGTGGGCGCGTGGGCGTCGAGACCGGCGAGGTTGCGCAGGTCGCACACGGCGTGGGTGGCGTTGCCCGCGCCGCCGCCGACGCCGAGCAGGAAGACCCTGCCCCGTTCGGCCCGTACCCGGGCGAGACGCTGTGCCATGCGGTCGACGGCGGTGTGGTCCAGGTCGCCGGCGACGGCGGCGAGGGTTTCCAGGAAGCGGGTACCGAGGTCGACGCCCGGAGGGGTCTCGACAGTGACGGTCATGATGCTGGGTCCCTTTCGTCGAGGTGGACGCGGGTGAGGGTCGTGCCCGAGGTGGAGAAGGTGAACGGCACCGGCTGCAGGACCTGTTCGCGCATGGCCGCATCGAGGCGGTCGCGGTGGACGGGGTCGGCGTACAGGAGCAGGAAGCCTCCGCCGCCGGCGCCGACGAGCTTGCCCGCCTGGGCTCCGTGCTCCAGGGCGGTGGTGTAGGCGCCGTCCCAACTGGACGGCGGGGCACCGGCGTTCTTCACCGCCCAGTGCCGCCGCAGCAGGGCGGGGACGTCGTCGACACGGCCCGCGCACAGTGCCTCGGTCATCTCGTGGCCGATCTCCTTGATGGAGTGCAGGGCGGCGATCCTGTCCTCGCGGTCCTGCGCGGGAGCGGCCAGGTGGCGGGTGCTGTCCCGGCGTACGCCGGTGTAGTAGAGGCACAGGTGCTGGTGGAGCCGGTCCAGGGTGGCCGGTGCGACGGGCGGCGTGCTCGCCTCGGTGGTGCCGTCCGGGGCGATGAGCAGGCGGCGCAGGCCGCCGAGCGCGCACACGTACGGGTCGTGGCGTCCCACCGGGCGGCCCAGGCGCACCGCCTCCAGTTGCCAGGCCGCCTCGGCCAGTCCGGCCCGGCCCGCGGCCAGCGGGTCGCGGCCCGCGAGTGCTTCGGTGGCGGCGAGCAGGCTGACCGCGAACGCGCCGGAGCTGCCCAGTCCGGTACCGGCGGGGACGGGCCCGAAGGAGGTGATCTCGCACGGTTCGTCGAGGCCGGAGGCTTCCAGTGCGGCGGCGACGTAGGGGTCGCCGAGGTCGTGGCCCTTGTCGCCGTGGAGGGTCTGTTCGTGGCTGTAGCGGAAGCGTCCGTCGAGGCGTCCGAGGCGTGCGGCGACCGTGACGCGCAGGCTGATGGCGATGGACAGCACGTCACCGCCGAAGCTGTCGGCGTAGTACGGCAGATCGGTGCCGCCGCCGCCCAGGGAGAGGCGCAGCGGTGTGCTCGCCACGACGAACGAGCCGGGCTCGGGGCCGCCGTTCATGTCCGGGCCCCCGTGGTGGCCGGGCTGCGCTGCTCGGCGAGCATGCGCCGGGCGGACTCGAGTACGGACTGCTCGGCCGTGTGCCGCGGCCGCCATCCGGTGGACAGCACTTTGTCGATGGACAGTTCGATCACCGGCTGATCGCCGGACCAGGACAGCGCGGCGTCGTCGGTGCGGATCGTCGGCGGGTCGAGGTCCAGGGCCCGGGCGACGAGTGCCGCGACGCCCGCGGTGTCGACGCTGCCGCCGGCCGCCAGGTTGTAGACCTCGCACGCGGGGTGGCCGGGGCCCTCGGTGGCCCGGGTGACCTGGTCCATGCCGGCGACGATGTCGTCGATCAGGACGTAGCTCTTGCGCTGCCGTCCGTCGCCCAGGACGCGCAGCTCGGTGGGGTTCTCCTGCAGTTTGCGCAGGAAGTCGCGGACGATGCCCCGGCCCATCCGTCCGCCCAGGACGTTGCCGAGGCGGTAGATGCGGGCGCGCAGCCCGAACATCGCGCAGTAGGCGGAGATCAGTGCCTCGCCGGCCACCTTGCCCGCGGCGTAGAGGGAGTTGGGCAGCAGCGGGCCGTCCGCCTCCGTGACGAGGGGGCCGAGCCGGTCGCCGTAGACACCGCTGGTGGAGGGGAACACGATGGTGGTCACGCCGTGGGTGCGCATCGCCTCCAGGACATGGCGGGTCAGGCCCGCGGACTGCCTGAGGTCGATCTCGGTGTCCCGGGCACCCAGCGGGATGTCCGCGTTGGCGGCCAGGTGCCACACCTCGGCGACGCCTTCGAGCAGGTCCGGCAGAAGGGCGAACAGGTCTCCGGGGACGTAGCGCAACCGCGGGTGTTCCAGCAGGTCGGTGAGGCGTTCCGCCTCGGCGGCCGGGACGATGTCGGTGGCCAGGACGGTGCGGTCGGCGGCGAGCAGGTGGCGGACCGCGTGGCTGCCGATGAAGCCCGCGGCCCCGGTGATCAGGACGGTCACAAAGTCTCCTTCAGGACACGTCGGCCGCGGACTTCGCGGACTCGACGGCGAGGGCGGCCAGGGTCGCCGCGTCGACGACGCGGCCGGCCAGGACATGGGCGGCGAGCCGGTGGCGCGGCACACCGCGGACGGCGCCGATGGCTTCGTCGGCCTCGGGGGACGCGGGCCCCGGGTGGCCGCCGTGCACCCGCACGACGGCGAAGCGCTGGGTGGCCCAGTCCGCGGCTTCGTACAGGTCCTCGACGAGGATCTCGGCGCTGCCCCCGTGCCAGCCGGTCTCCTCCCGCAGTTCCCGCAGGGCCGCCTGTGCGGCCGACTCACCCGGCTCCAGGCCTCCTTGGGGCAGTTCGAGGCTCCAGCGGGCCGCGGCGTAGCGGTACTGCTCGGTCATGAGCAGTCCCTCGGGGGTGTCGCACAGGACGATGACGAAGTCCGCGCGGGTGACGACGGTGAACTGTCCCGGTACGCCGTCCGCGCGGACGAACTCGTCCTCGCGGACGGTCATCCACGGGGTGCGGTGGACGACGCGGCTCGCGCGCCGGGTCTTGGGCGCGGGGGTGGTCTCAGGCATGGACACGGTCGCTCCCGGCTTCCTGGGCGGCCACGTGCGCCGCGAACTCGGCGTAGCCGGAGGGTGATCCGATCTCCCAGAAACGCTCGGTCACTTCGAGTGCGGCGAGCCGGCCCGCACTGACGAGGGGGGCGTAGAGCTCCGCGAGGTCCGCGGGCCCGCTGTCGGGGAGGTGTTCGACGGTGGCCCGGCGGAGCAAGGTGATTCCGTAGTCGACGTAGGCGTACGTTCCCGGGGGACGGCCCTTGTCGTACGTGGTGACCCGGCCGTCCTGGACGGCGACGTTGCCGGGGACCAGCCAGTCGTGGTTGCGCAGCACCGCCATCGCGGCGTCCAGGCCCGAGCCGTGCCAGCGGTGTGCCAGGTCGGTCAGCGGGGCGGGTGTGTGGCTGTCGCCCATGACGAGGGCGAACTCGTCGGCCAGGTAGGGCAGGGCGAGCCGCAGGGAGCCCGCGGTGCCCAGCGGTTCGGTCTCCACCGTGCTGGTGACGTGTATCCCCGCCGTACCGTGGACGTCGAGGAACCGCAGCACCTGATCGGCCAGGTGGCCGAGGCAGAGGTGGAGCTCGCGCACTCCTTGGCGGGCGTGGTGGGCGAGCAGCCGGGCCAGGAACGCGCGGCCGCCCACCGGCAGGAGCACCTTGGGGGTGTGGGCGCTCAGCGCGCCCATACGGGTGCCGAGTCCTCCGGCCAGCACGACGACCTGCGGCGGCCGGGCCGCGCCCAGGGGGGTCATCGGGTGCCTCGGACCGTTGCGGGAACAGCGAGTTCGCGCAGCAGCTCGTCCGTGCGGTCGATCATGCGACGGAGCGAGAAGCGGGCCAGGACGTGGGCTCGGGCCCGGCGGCCGAGGTCGCGCCGCAGGTCCGCGTCCGCGCAGAGCGTGGCCAGGGCGCTCGCCAGCTGGCCGGGGGCCTCGGGGGCCACGCGCAGGGCGAGCCCCTCCTCGGTGAGGACCTCGTCGAAGCCGTCGATGCGGGTGGCGATGACGGGTCGTGCGGCGCTCATCGCCTCCAGCAAGGACAGGCCGAGGCCTTCGGAGTGGCTGGGCTGGGCGACGATGTCGGCGGCGGCGAGGATGCCCGGCATCTGCTGGACGGTGACGGATTCGTCGAGCTGGATCCGGGGCGCGCCGACGCGTGCCGCCCGGGCCCGCAGGTCGTCGGCGTAGTCCTGGGAGGCGGAGCTGACTCCCCCGACCAGCAGCAGCCGCAGGCCGGGGCGGCCGAGGGAGTCGAACGCCTTGATGAGTTCCCGCTGGCCTTTGCGGGGCTTGAGCCGCCCGGCGCAGACGACGAGCAGGTCGTCGTCGGCGATGCCGTACCGGTCACGGACCCGCTGTCGCAGCGGGGCGGTGTGCGGGGCGTCGGTGAAGGCGTCGGTGTCGACTCCGTGGTGGATGAGAGCCACGCGTTCGGCCGGCAGGTGGGCCAGGGCGCGGGCGGCGTACGAGTGTGATCCCGCGAGGACCAGGTCGGGGGCCATGCGCCGGTAGCCGAGCATGGTCTTGCCGATGCCCAACGGCTCTTCCAGTGGGGCGTGTTCGTGGTAGGCGCCGACCAGTGGGATGGACAGTTCGTCGGCCACGACGCGGCCGGCGACGGTCGTTTCCAGGCTGTTGGCCAGGATCAGGTCGGGTCCGAACTCGGACACGACATCGGCGAGTTCGGGCAGGAGTCCGAAGTAGAGCTGTTCCCAGGGAAGTTTGCTGGGGTCCTCCAGCAGGCCGCGGTAGCCGCCGAGCCTGATGATGCGGATGGGACCGTCGGTTTCCCTCGGGGGTGTGCCGGCGACCGCGTCGGTGACGACGAGGACGTCGTGGCCGGCGTCGGCCAGGCCGTGGGCGACCGTGCGGGCGTAGGACTCGGCGCCGCCCATCGTCGGGGCGAACGCGGAGGTGAGCAGAAGTACGCGCGGAGGCATGGCGAGGCGGTCCTCCTTTCCGGGTGTGGGCGCACGGGACCGCGACCGCGGTTCCGGCCTGATCGACGGGGTGGAGGGGGCGGGGGCGCGGACGCTTCAGGAGGCGGGCAGGATGCGCAGCTTGCGCCCCTCGCGCCGGACGCGGTCCTCGGCGAACGCGGCGAAGAGGCCGGGCAGCATGTCCCGCTCCGTCTGCAGGATGCGCGGCTCGACGGTCGCGATGGTGTCGTCGACGTCGACGGGGATGGGCTCCTGGGCGATGATCGCTCCGCCGGCTCCGGAGAGCGCCTGGCGCAGGTGGAAGGTGACGCCGATCAGCTTGACACCGTGGTCGAGGGCCGGCCCGATGGCCTCGTCGTCCTCGGCGAAGGCGGGCAGCAGGGACGGGTAGACGCTCATCACCCGGTCCGGGAAGGCGCTGAGCAGGGCCTCGTCGATCACGTCGCTGTAACCGGCCGAGAAGATGAAGTCCACGCCGGCCTTATGCAGTTCGGCGGCCATCGCCTCGTCGCGCGCGGCCCGTGAGGGGTAGTCCTCCAGGCGGTGCAGGGACACGTGCGGTATGCCGTTGTCGCGGGCCACGCCCAGGGCGGGGCAGTCGAGGTTGGCGACCGCGGCGACGACCTTGCCGTGGCCCGTGCAGGTCTCCAGGACCATCCGCAGGGCGTTGCCCCGTCCGGACGTCATGACACCGATGTTGAGCATGGCTTCTCCGTTTTCCTCGGTCACAGCGGGAGGCTCGCGTAGCGCTGGGGGTCCCCGATGGCGGTGGGGCGGCCGTCGGTCGCCCCGAGCAGCCACTCGTTGGGGCGCCGTCCGTGGTCGTCCTCCATCCGCGGACGGGGGTGGTGCAGGTGCAGCAGGACCTCGTCGGACATGTGGACGGGGGTGTGGCGCTGGAGGTGGTCGAAGAACTCGTTGTCCTCGTCGCCCCAGCCCTCGTAGCGTTCGTCGAAGCCGTGGATGTCGTGGAAGACGTCGCTGTCGACGAGGATGCAGCCGCCCCTGTTGGTGACCAGCCGGTAGCCGTGCAGCTCGTCCGGGTCGACGGTCTTCGCCGGGGTGAACAGCCGTGCGCGCAGGGCTGTTTCGCTGGAGCTCTCGTCGAGGTAGTGCAGGCTCTCGTGGGGAAGCAGCGCCCGCGCGCCGACGGTCCCGAGCCGGCCCAGCAGCCGCTCCAGGAACGTCCGGTCCGGCAGCACGTCCGCGTCGAGGAAGAGCAGCCGGCGGTCGTTGCCGCGGGTGGCGACGGCGCCGACGTTGTGTGCCCAGCTCCGGTTGTAGGGGCCGTCGTGAGGGGCGTGGATGTACAGGTCGGCCAGGGGGGCGATCAGGTCGCGGTGCCGGGCGTGGTCGTCCTGCTCGACGACCACGAGCCGGTGCCGGGCGGGGTCGAGCGACTGGTCGCGCAGGGCGGCGGCGGTCGCGACGGCGTTGCGCAGCCTGTCGCCGGAGGTGGTGTCGCGGAAGTCGAGGACGACGGTGACGTCCCAGCGACCGGTCATGTCCCGGGGCTCGGCGGCCGCCGCGGCGGCGATCTGCCGGGCGGTGGGGGTGCCGTCGGCCGGGCGGCTCTCGTGGCGGTGGCCGCGGTCCAGGACGATGCGGTTGCGGTCGTCGAAGACCCGTATGTGCGCGTCGAGTTCGGCCGCGAGGGTGGCGTCCTGGCGCAGGACGTCGGTGACGGCGGCGGACAGTTCCTGCTGGAGCCGCCGGTCCAGGGGGTCGTGCCGTAACCCGCGCAGGGCCGCGTCGAGCGGGCCGCCGGGGGCCCGCCGGGCGGCGGCCGTCAGCAGGTCCTGGATACGGGTGCCCAGCCGTTCGGTGCGCCGCCACATGGGAGCGCTGACACGGGCGGCCGGGTCCAGCAGGGTGACCACGGCGACGGCGGCGCGCTCGGCGACCGGCGCGGGCCGCGGGCGGGCGGCCGGGCCCGTCATGAGAGCACCGCCCGGTGGAAGACCGGGCCCTCGGTGCTCGCGTTGCCGGTGCCGTCCAGGACCAGATCGGCGTGGTGGTGCGGGCGTTCGCCGTCCACGTAGCTGTCCTCGGCGGGCATCCACAGGTCGACCCACTGGCTCTCGGCCTCGGCGCCGTCGCGTTCGAGACCGCGGCTGAGCCGCAGTTCGCGAGGGGTGTGGCAGTAGACGCGGTAGGTGTACAGGTCCCGTACGCGGGCCCGGGTGCTGTAGACGCCCTCGATGACGAGGGGGACGCCGGCGGGGAGGTCGTGCCATTCGGCGAGCCGGTCGCTGTCCCAGTCGTAGCGCTGGTAGCGGACGCTCTCGCCGGCGAAGGCCGGGCGCAGCACCTGGCGTTCGAGCCGGTCCAGGTCGAAGTCGGCACCGAAGCCGCCGGGCCGTTCGTCGTCGCTGGTGCGGTAGAAGTCGTCGACGTGGACGACGACCGCGCCGGGCAGGCGCTCGGCGAGCAGCTCGGCGAGGGTGCTCTTGCCGGACGCGCCCGGACCGTCGACGCCGACCAGAACGCGGCGGCCGCCGCGGTCACCGCGAGCGCGGATCTCCGCGGCGATCTCGTCCAGGTCGCAAGCCTTCTGCGTCTGCATGGTCATCCCTTCGTGGGCAGCCGTGCGCCGCACCGGTGGTGCGGGGACACGGGGGTGGTCACAGGCGCCGGGTCGCATACGAACGAAGCGAAGCCGCATCGGCGTCTGTGTACATGATGCGGGTGTCCGGCGGGTGCGGCCCAGTCACCGATACCGGGGACACGGGGCCCCGGACGTGTCCGCACCCGGACCGCGGCACGGACCGGCGGCCGGGGCCGGGAGCCGGCGAGTCGGTGGCGGCCGGGCCATGACCGGCGGGCGCACCGGCGATTGCGCCCGCCGAAGCTCCCGTCTGCCGCACCGGCGATGACGCCGGCGGGGAGAGACCTGGCGGATGCCGGAAGAGACCTGGCGGATGCCTGCGGTCACCTGTCGATCCGTTGCCATTGCCCTGACGTTCGTCTACCGCGTGCCTGGCGTCGTCCCCTCTAGGTTCATGCCAGAACCGCACGGCAGGCGACCCGGAGGGCGGGCGATGTACACAGTCGGTCTCAGGCACGACCACCCGTTCCTGTCGTGGGCGCTGGGCATGGCGCTGCGTGAGGTGCCCGGCATCGAGGTGCACAACCTCGGGGAGGGTGCGGCCCGGCGCCCGTGTCCCGTCCCGCTCGACGTGCTCATCACCAATCGTCCGACGAGCTGCGACGGTCCGGGGATGACGCCCGGCACCCGGGTGCTGCTCATGTCCGCCCAGCGGCCCGGCAATCTGGCCGGTAGCGGCGCCACCTGTTTCCTGGACGAGCGTTCCACCCCGGAGGCCGTCGTCGCGGCGGTACGCGCCGCGGTGGGCACGGCCCCCGCCGCCGGTGACACCACATCCGTGCGCGAGACCCTCTCCCCGCGTGAATGGGAGGTGCTGAGCCACATCGCGGCCGGACTGACCCACGATCAGATCGCGCGGCGGCTCACCATCAGTCCGCACACCGTCGACACCTACGTCAAGCGCATCCGCAGCAAGCTCGGGCTCGGCAACAAGGCCGAACTCACCCGGGCGGCGCTCGCCGCTTCCTGACCTCTCACCCGACCGCCCGCAAGGAGACCTCGTGTCCGTTCCCCTGCTCGTTCACACGCACGGCATCGGCGGCATCGACTTCAGCTCCATGGCGCCGAGCGCCCTCGCCGACGTCGAGCAGCACGCCGTCCGCGGAGGCGTGCACCTCGTGCCCTCGGTGTTCCTGGAGCGTTCCTACATCGACCGCTTCGCCGAGGTCGTCCGCACCTGGTCCGCCCACCGTGAGCGGTTCCCCTCCGTGCTGGGCTTCTCGGTGGAGGGTCCGCTGCTGGGACGGTCGGGCGGTGTGCCGCCCCGCGGCATCTGGTCGCCCTCGGCCGAGGAGTGGGAGAGGATCTGCGAGCTCGGCCCGCATGGCCTGCGCTACATCGTCATGGGGCCGGACGGAGGTGACCTGGACGATGTGCTGGAGGGCGGCGTCCGCTACCGGGACATCGTCGATCTGTGCTACGCCAACGGCGTCCGTATCGCGCTGGGGCACTTCCGGCACACGCACCCGGAACTGAGCGCGCAGCGGACGCGCGAGCTGATCGACTACGTCCACCACCGTTACGGCCCTTCCCCGGACGTGCTGCTGACCGACCATCTGTTCAACGACATGCCCCGCGCCTTCCGGCACGTGTGGCGCACTCCGGCGGAGCGGGCCGCGCGGGAGGGGGAACGGGCCGCGTTCCTGGCGCGGGAATGGCACTACGACACTCTCCCGGAGCTCCTCGGGCCGGTCCCGGCCGCGCTGGTGCAGGCGGCCCACGACGAGAAGCTGCTGCCGTTCCTCAACTTCGACGGCGACCATGTCGACCTCGCCATCTGCCGGCGCACCGCGGAGTACCTCGGCACCGGACGGATCATCGGCATCACCGACGACACCGAGATCCCCGTGCTGGCGGGCGAGGCGCTGCACCACCGGGAGGGCAACCACCTCTGGTACCGGTCCGACGGCATCGTCGCCGCGGGCACCGGGTTCTACCCCCGCCAGTACGCGAACGTGCTGGGTCTCGGGCTCGGCGAGGACGGGGTGCGGGACATGTTCCACACCAACCCGCGCCGGGCGCTGCGGCTTCCGGTGGCCCGTGCCGAGGCGTTGGTGCGGTGATGCTGGGCGTCGTTCTGGCCGCGGGACACGGTTCCCGGCTGCGGCCGCTGACCTCCCGCTGGCCCAAGCCGCTGCTCCCGCTCGGCGCGGACACCCTGCTGGACAGACTGGCCCGCCAGGCCCGTGCCGCGGGCGCGGGACGGGTGGTGTGCAACGCGTACCACCGGGCCGAGGACGTGGTCGAGCATTGCCGTCTGCACCCCGGCCGGGCGGGCGGCCCCGTCGAGGTGCGTGTCGAGCCCGAACTGCGCGGACCCGCGGGCACGTTGCACACGTTCGCCGAGGAGATCCGCGACAGCGGACAGGCCGTGGTGCTCTCCGGCGACCTGCGCACGGGGGGCGGGCTGCCCCGCTTCGTCGCCGCGCACCGGGCATCCGATGCCCTGCTCAGCGTCGCCCTGGTGCATGTACCGGACGGGTCGCGCTACGGGGTTTTCGAGTTCGACGAGGACGGCGCCGTCTCACGGGTCGAGGAGAAGCCGGCCTGGGCCGCGGGCCGGCCGTCCTGGGTGAGCGCGGGCATCTACTGCGTCGAGCCCGAGGTGCTCTCCTTCATACCGGAGGACCGGCCCTTCGACTTCGCCGCCGATCTGGTGCCCGCCCTGCTGGCCGCCGGACAGCCCGTCAACTGCGTTGCCTGGGCGGGCGCCTGGGACGATCTGGGTACTCCGTCGGCGTACCGCGCGGCGGTCCTGCACGAGGTGCGTGCCGCGGGTGGGGAGCCGACCGAGGACGGCGGTGTGTGCCTGCGCGACCCCAGCGCGGTCGTCGAGGAGGGGGCCGCCCTGTACGGCGACGTCTATCTCGGTGCCGGTGTCCGGATCGGGGCCGGCGCGCAGGTGCGTGACTGCGTCCTGCTGCCCGGGGCACGGCTGGCCCCTGGCGGCCTGGCCGTGGAAACGGTTCTGGCCGGTCCCGTCGGAGCGGGTGGCTCATGAGGCGTACGACATCGCCCGTCGCGGCGGGCGCCGGACGGCGCGGGTCCGCCGCGGCACCGTACGGCCGGGACGGGGCGGCGGTGCCGAACGTGCGGGCCGCCGTCTACGGTCCGGCCTTCGTGGCCGCCGTCGCCTACGCGGACCCGGGCAACTTCGCCAGCAACACCACCGCGGGCTCCGCGTACGGTTACAGCTTGTTGTGGGTCGTGGCCGCCGCCGGCGCCATGGCCATGCTCATCCAGTACGTCGCGGCGAAGCTGGGCACCGTGACCGGCCGCGGGCTGGGCCGGCTGTGCCGTGAACATCTTCCCCGCCCTGTCGTGTACGGCCTGTGGGCCCAGGCGGAACTGGTGGCCGTGGCCACCGACCTGGCCGAGATCGTCGGCGGCGCGCTGGCCCTGCGGCTGCTGTTCGACCTGCCCGTGCTGCTGGGCGGGGTGCTCGTGGCCACGGTCTCCTGCCTGGTGCTCGCCGTGGAGAGCAAGGGCGCACGGCGTTTCGAGACCCTGGTCGCGGGAGTGCTGGCCGTCGTCGTCATCGGTGTCTGCTACGACATCCTCGTCGCTCCCCCGAGTCCGACGGGCATGGCCCACGGGATGGTGCCCTCCTTCCCCGGAGCCGACAGCCCGATGCTCGCCGCGGGCATGCTGGGCGCGACCGTCATGCCCCACGTGATCTATCTGCACCCGGTGATGGCCGCCCGACGTCTGTCGCTGCGATCCGTCGCCGGCCCGGACCCGGCGCACGCGACGTGGCTGCTGCGCAGGCTGAGAACCGCCATCATGGTCTCCCTGGGCGTCGCCGGCGCGGTGAACGCCGCGTTGCTGCTCATCGGTGCGCGGATTCCCGGCTTCGGTGGCGACCTGGATTCGGTCCACTCCCGGCTGGGAGAGACCGTGGGCTGGATGGCCGCGATCGCGTTCGCGACGGCACTGCTCGCCTCCGGGCTCGTGTCCTCCTCCGTCGGCACCTACGCGGGACAGGTGATCATGACGGAGTTCCTGGACCGCCAGGTCCCGGTGTGGTTCCGCCGGGGCGCGACCCTGGTGCCGGCACTTTCGGTGCTGGCCCTGGGGGTGAATCCGACCACCGCGCTGGTGTGGTCCCAGGTCGTCCTGTCCTTCGGGATCCCGTTCGCCCTGGTGCCGCTGGTCTGGCTGACCGGGCGCGGCAGTCTGATGGGGGCCCGGCGCAACGGGCCGCTCACTCAGGCCGCGTTGAGCGTGGTGACGGCGGCCGTGATCGGTCTCAACGTGTTCCTGCTGGTTCAGGTTGCGGCCGAGGTGGGCTGAGCGATCCGCGCGCCGCGCTGCGGTGCCGCGGCGCCCGGCTCCGGCTCCGGCTCCGGCTCCGGCTCCGGCTCAGCCTCCGGTCCTGGCTCCTCGCCCCGGTGCAGCGCCTGTGCCGGCAGCCAGCGCTCGGCCGCCCAGAAGCCGGCGCCGCCCAGCACACAGGCGACCGTGAGCAGCCACCACAGCCAGGGCACCCCCGCGGTCAGGAGCCAGCCGACCACCGCGGGCCCCACTCCGGACGTCAGGGCGCCGGCGCTCTGGAACACCGACATGGTGCGCCCTTCGTGGGACGTGTCCGCCGCGGCGGCGACCAGGGCGCTGGACGCGGGCAGGTAGCACATGAAGGCGAAGCCCACGAGCAGCGAGGCCAGCGCGGCGCCCGCCGCGGCCACGGCGGGCCGGCCCGTCGGCAGCGCCGCGATCACGGCGACCGCGAGGGTGCCGAGGCCGGCGCTGAGCACCACCACGCGGGTACGCCGCATACGGGCCGAGCGGCGTGTCACCCAGGACTGCAGGGCGAACGCGCCCAGGCAGTTCAATCCGAACAGGGCGGTCGGCAGCCAGGCCCCCAGCCCCAGTCCGTCCACGACGTGCACCGGCAGGACGACGGTGGGCACCAGCCACAGGAAGGAGAGCCCGATCTGTCCCGCCGCCAGCGCCCACAGCCACCGCTGGCCCAGCACGTGCCGCCAGGCTCCCCGGGCCGGGGCGCGTTCGGCGCGGACCGTGGTCTCCGCGTCGGGATGCCGGGCGGAGGTGGAGCGGACCCGGGCCAGCAGCCACGCCGACAGCAGGGAACTGAGGACGTTGAAGGCGACCAGCAGGCGGGCCCCGATGTGGTCGTCCCAGCTCAGGAACGCCGCCGCGACCAGCCCGCCGACGGCGAATCCGCCCTGTTTGACCGACTCGGCGAAGGCGAACCACGTGTCCAGCCGGTGCCGTGCGGTGAGCGACTTCAGGAAGACCGGCCAGGCCGTCCAGTAACAGCGGTCCGCCGCCGTCACCAGGAAGACCGAGACCAGCACCTGCCACCAGTTGTCCGCGAACAGGTAGCCCACGTACCCGACGCCGGCGATCACGTTGTTGCCGACGAGGACGAACCGGGATCCGTAGCGGTCCACGAGAGCGCCGGCCCAGGGCGAGATCGGCAGGGTCAGCAGGACGGCCGCGCTGGTGACGAGGCCGATGGTGGCCACCGACAGGGACGTCGTGAGCGTGAAGTACAGCAGCGACAGGGGCATGACCATCCCGGCCCCCACCGCGTCGACCACCACCGAGCCGACGAGACCGCCCCGCTGGGTGGCCGCCATGTCCGGCATCGCGCTGCGCAGGCGGTGCGCGCTCGTCTCAAGCAGCCGCGGCACTGTGGTCCCCCTTCGTGTTCGGCGTGCCGAGAACGCCGGGTGCCACGACCGGCGGCCGTCCCGACCAGGACAGGCAGTGCAGGTGCCGTCCGTCGTGCACGGTGTCGACCACCCCCGCGTTCTCGATCCAGTTCCGGTAGCCGGAGGTCAGCGGCAGGTTCGCGCACAGCACGGTCAGGGCGAGCTGGAGAACGGTGCCGTGGCCGACGACGAGCACGGTCTGCCCCGGGTGCCGGGACACCAGGTCGCCGACGACGCGGCTGATGCGCTCCACCGTCGCGCTGCCCCGCTCGCCGGTGCCGCCGACGCGGTGGTCGAGGTCGCCGTTGAGGTACCAGTGGTCGAAGGTGGCGTCGAAGCGGGCGAAGGCTTCCGCCGACGACTCTCCTTCGAGGTCGCCGACCGATCCCTCGCGCAGGTCGTCGTGGATCCGCGGTTCGAGGCCGGTGGCCAGTTCGTCGTTGAGGAGGGCGGCGGTCTCCACGGCGCGCCGCAGCGGGCTGCTGTAGACGGCCGCCAGGCTGTCGCGTACCGGGGCCAGTTGACCGGCCAGCGTGGTGACTTGGCCTCGGCCGACTTCGTCCAGGGAGACTCCCGGGTAGCCGGAAGTGATCACCATCTGGGCGTTGTGCGGGGTGCGTCCGTGTCGTACGAAGAGCAGGCGGGTCATCGAAGTCCTCTCGCGCCGTGAAGGGTCCGGGGATGCGCTTGCCGGTCCGGGCGGGGCCGTTTCCGGCGGGCTCTCCTGCGAAAGGTCCGGCCCTGCCGGCTTTGCCGAGTACCCGTCCACGCATCTCGTCTTGCTTGGCAAAAATGTGCCACAACCCGACCAAGGAATGGAAAAGGAGCACATCACCGCAAAGTTGTAGGGTCGCGAGTTGTTGGCAATTTATTGCCAACGGCGAGACGTGCCAATGCGCCCGACGCGCCGGTGCGCTCGGCGGGGAGCTCAGCCGGCGTTCGGCAGACAATCCGTTCGGCGGGGAACGTCAGCCGGCGTTCGACGGGCAGTCCGCTCGGCGGGGAACGTCAGCCGGCGTTCGGCAGCAGGACGGCCCGGCGCGCGGGGTGTCGGGGCAGGGCGGCGAGGCGCAGCAGCGGCGGAATCCTGAAGGACGGGCTGTGCGACAGTCCGCCGGTCTCGGCTTCGACCGCGTTGAGCTCGAGCAGTCGCCCCACCGTGTCCTCGGCGCCGAACATGTCCGTCGCCCACACCCGGGCAGCCGCCACCAGGTCGAACCGGCCTGGTTCCGCCGCCGCCAGCACGGTGAGCGCCGCCCCGGCGTCCACGGGCAAGCGCCTCACGGCCCGCCGCAGGCACGCGCCCACGTCGAAGGAGTCACTGCCCAGTTCGCCCAGGCGCCGGTCCTCGTCCAGCAGTCTGCGCGCGAGGCTGTCGGGGCTCCACGACAGGGGCGTGCCCAGTTTCCCGGCCGCGGCGCGCAGGGCGAGGGGAAGGCGTCCACAGGCCTCGGCGATGTCCCGTACCGCCCGGGGAGCGTGTTCGACGGCTGTCGCGCCTGCGAGCACGGCGAGCAGGTCGGCGGACTCCTGCGAGGACATCGGTCCCAGGGCCACGGGCCTGACCCCCGCCAGTCCCGGCAGCCGGGTCCGGGAGGTCAGCAGGACGGTGCTGTCCGGGCCGGCCGGGAGCAGGGGTGTCACCTGACGGGCCGCCGCGACGTCGTCCAGGAGCATCAGCAGCGGGCGTCGCGCGCTCCATGTCCGGAAGGCGCGAATCCGTCCCTCGGGGGTGTCGGGGATCCGCTCGGCGGCGACGCCGGCGTCTCTCAGGAGCGAGAACAGCACCTCGTGGGGGTCCAGGGGCCGGTCGTCCGGCCCGTGCAGGACCGCGTGCAGATGGCCGCCAGGGAACCGGTCCTTGACCAGGTGGGCGGCGTGGACGGCGAGCGTGGTCTTGCCCACGCCGACACCGCCGGTCAGCAGGACCAGGCGGGGCGCCGTGCGTGCGGTCCCAGCGGGACGGCTCAGCCGCAGCACGTCCCGCAGTACACCTTCCCGGCCTGTGAAGTCCTCCGTGTCCGGAGGCAGATGGGTCACGAAGGGCGGCCCGGGAACGGCCCGGACACCGGATGGAGCGACGCCGGGCGGATCGAGCCGGTCCGACTGGTTGAGGATGTCGCGATGCAGATCCCGGAGCCGCTGTGAGGGTTCCGCACCGAGCTCCTCAACCAGGTGGCGGCGGAGCCGTGTGTAGGCGTCGAGGGCGACGTCTCGGTGCCCGGCGCGATAGGAGGCGGTCATCAACTGTGCGGCGACTGCCTCGTTGAGCGGATGACGTCTCGTCAGTTCATGCAGTTCGGGCAGGAGTTCGCGATGACGTCCAAGCAACAGGTCGCAGTCGAGCCGTTGTTCCAGCACCTCCAGGCGGGCCTGCTCGATCCGCGCGATGCGCGCCGTGAGCAGCGGTCCGGCCGTCACGCCGGCGAATGCCGGGCCGCGCCACAGCGCCAGCGCCTCGCCGAGCGTCCGGGACGCCGCCGCGTGATCGGCCAGGTCACGGGCCGCACGCCCCCGGGCGGCCAGCCGCCGGAAGACCTCCAGGTCCAGGCTCTCCGCGGGCACGTGGATGCGGTAGCCGCCCGGACGGGTCTCGAGCACCTCGGGCGCGCCCTCGGCCCTGGCCCCGTCCGTGTCGGCGAACGGCCGCAGGGCCCGCCGCACTTGGTACATGTACGTCTGCACGGTCTTGCGGGCGAGACGGGGCGGTTCGTCGTCCCACAACTCGTCGATCAGAAGGGACACCGGGACGAAGTCGCCTGCCTGCAGAAGCAGCACCGCGAGCGCGCGCCGGACCATCGGAGCCGACGGGGTGCGCTCGGACCCGCGGTGGACCTCGAGAGGACCGAGTACGGCTATGCGCAGAGCGGGCTCGGCGGACGGTCGTGGCATGAAGGGTCCCTCGGTGCGTCGAAGGTCGCTCGGCTGATGTCCCACCGTAGGAAAAGCGATGTCAGCCCCCGTTCAAGTCCGGTGCAGCGCAGACCAAGGCCGGCCAGGAGAATCAGGCAGGCGACGGAGGTCCGGGCCGCCAGGGTGGTGTCCTGACATTCCTCTGATGTGGCGCTCACCGGGGACCGGCGAAATGTACGCGGCTTTGACCTGATACTTCCCGCCGCCTTTCCGGCCGCTTGCACGGCATCACCGAAGCTGATGCCAGCCGAGCGCAACGGGAGGACGCGTGAGGAAGGTTCACTTCGACGGCACGCATCGCGTCCGACGCCCCGCCGACACCTGGGCCGTTCTCGACGCGGTGCGCGACACCTACGGGATCACCCGGGTCGCCGACGTGACCGGCATGGACCGCCTGGGGGTGCCGGTGGCCAAGGCCGTCCGTCCGGGAGCCCGTACGGTCACGGTCACCCAGGGCGGGGGCGTGTCGGCGCTGCTCGCCCGAGTCTCCGCGGTGATGAAGTCCCTGGAGCGGTGGCACGCCGAGTACGCCTGTCCCCCGGCGCGGGTGACGGGCACCCCCGCTCGTGAACTGGGTCTTCCCTACGACGTGCGCGGCCTGCGCCGGAACGCGGGCAGTCTGCTCACCGACCGCACCCCGCTGGACTGGATAGCCGCCACCGACGCGGTCACCGGCGCCGGCACGCTGGTGCCACAGGACTGTGTACGGGTCGACCACGAGGCCGGCTCCCTGTGGAGGCCGCCGCTGCTCGCCGCGTCCACCGACGGACTCGCCGCCGGCAACAGCCACCACGAGGCGGTGACGCACGCCCTGTACGAAGTGGTGGAACGCGAGTGCACGGCCGCCGTGGCGGCGGTCGCGACGGAGCGGCGCCGGTACGTGGACCCGCGGAGCGTGAGCGAGGAGCCCTGCGTCCGTCTGCTGCGCCGCCTCGCGGACGCCTGCGTGTGGCTGGAGATCGTGGACGTGTCCGGCCGCTGGGGTCTGCCCTGCTTCGTCACACGGGTGTGGTCGCCGGACCATCCGGTACCGGCCGTCGGCTCCGGGGCGCACAGCAACCCCGCGACGGCCCTCTGCCGTGCTCTCACCGAATCGGCGGAGCGGCGGCTCACCGCGATCACCCGCAGCCGTGACGACCTGCCCGGCGCCCGCAACACGTCCGGCGCCGTCCCGCACCCGGCTCCGCACCCGGCTCCTTCGGCGCGGGACGGCCGCACGGTGTCCTGGCAGGACGTGGCCGCACCCGCAATCCGGTTCACCGAGGACGAGACCGAGGCGCTCTGGCTGGCGGGCGTGGTGCGCAGGATCACCGGCGGTTCGCCGGTCGTCGTCGACCTGAGCACCCATTCCGCGTTCAGCGTGGTCAAGGTGGTACAGGTCGGTTCCGGCTCCGCGGCACGCCGTGGGGCCCCGGCGACCGGGGCCGCGTCCCGGCGGCCCGCCGCCCCGGAAGAGGCCGGATGACCGTCCATGTGTACGCCGGGCCCACCCTTCCGGTGGGCGATGTGCTCGACACCCTGCCGGAGGCGGTCGTCCATCCCCCGGTGCGCCACGGCGACCTGTGGCTCCTCGATCCCCGCGGCGAGGACACCGTACTGATCGTCGACGGGGTGCTGCGGGATGCCGAGCCCGTGCGGCACAAGGAGATCCTCGATGTGCTCGGCCGCGGCACCCGGGTGATGGGCGCAGCGGGTCTGGGAGCCCTGCGGGCGGCTGAGTTGGACCCGTACGGGATGCGGGGGGTGGGTCACGTCTTCAGCATGTACCGGGTCGGCGCGCTGGACGCCGACGACGAAATCGCGGTCGAGCACCCGCCCTGCGGGTTCCCCGCGCTCACCCTCGCGTTGGTGAACCTGCGCTGGGCGCTCACCCAGGCGGTGGCCCGGCAGATGATCCCGGAGGACCGGGCGGCGCCCGTTCTCCACGCGGCCCGGCAGCTCCATTACACACGCCGGAGTTGGGCCGCCCTGCTGCACCGTGCGGAGCGCGTCTCCCCGCGTACGGGGGAAGCGGCCCGTACGCTGCGGCAGTTCACCGAGGACCATCCCCAACTGGCCGATCTCCAGCGCCAGGACGCGCTGATGGCGCTGGCACAGGCGTCGGTACCGCGCGCACCGGACGCCGCCGGGCCCGCCCGGGCCGCCCTTGCCCCCCGCACCTTCCGCATGGAGCGCGAGCGCGGCGCACATCGCCCCGCGGTGCCGGCATGCCACGCGCCTGCCGTGTCCGAACTGGACGTGCTCCGGTTCCAGCAGGTGTACGACCCCGGCTTCCCCGCGCGCTATCGCCGCTACGCGCTGGAGGGAATCACACGTGGTGTGCCGGCCGGCGGGGACCGCGATCCGGTGCGGGTCGCGCTGTCGGCGGTCGGCGCGCCGGATGCCACCGCCGCCCATCTGCCGGACGAGACCTGGGCCCACTGGCTGACGCCGCGTGAGCTGCGTGGGGACAGCGCGCGGCACAGGCTGGTACGGCTGCTGGTCCGCTCGTTTCGCGTCGAGCCGGGCATGGGCACCTTCCACGGCATCCCCGCCGAACTGCGCGGAAGCGAAAGGGCCTGGGCGGCGGGCGCGGCCGCGGTGGCCGCGGCCGACCTGCTCAACGAGCACATGGCCCGGTCCGGGACGCATCGTGTGCCGGACCAGGTGCCCGCGCCCACGGTACGACGGCATCTCGCGGACGTCTGGAAGAGCGGGGACCGCGTCGAACTGCTGGCGGCGGCCCGGGACCGCGGGTTCGTCTCCCTCACCGAGGCCGAACAGGCCGCCCGCCGCTTCCTGGCACTGCACGGAGTACGGGCGGTACGGGGCCGGCCGTGAACGGCTGTGGCCTCCGTGGTTCTCGGCCCGACCCGGCAACGGGCTGAACCCGGTGACCCGGCATCGGTGAGATGCGGCGGGCTACGGCCTCCCGTGCCGGATCAGAGCGCGGCGGGCAGCACGGCCGCCGCGTACAGTCCGCCGCCGTCGGCCCGGCTCAGTTCGAGCCGGCCTCCGGAGGCGGTGAGCAGCGCCGCGGCGATGGTCAGCCCCAGGCCGGTTCCCGCGTGGTCACGGGCGGAGCTGCCCCGCCAGAACGGAGTGCCGGCGCGAGCGATCTCCTCGTCCGTCATGCCCGGCCCCCGGTCGCGCACCCGCACCTCGATCTCCGGTCCCCTTTCGTCCACCACGACGCGGACCTCGCTGCCGCCGGGCGCATGGTGCAGGGCGTTGTCGAGGAAGACGTCCAGGCTCTGTTCCAGAGCGCCGCCCGCCTCCAGTCCGGTGACCGCGATCCCGTCGAGTTCCAGCCGGATGCCCCGGGAACGGGCGAGCGGCGCCCACGCGTCGACCCTGGCCGCGGCGATGCCCAGCGCGTCGACGGGCTCGGCGGGAGCCCGGGGCTCCGCGGCCGATCCCCAGGTCAACACCTGTTCCAGGATCCGGGAGAGCCGGTCCACCTCGTGCAGGATGGCGCCCACCTCACGTCGGGCGTGCGCGTTCGTGCCGGCGGCCAGCCGCTCCTGGAGCGTTTCCAGCCGCAGCCGAAGCGAGGACAGCGGGGCGCGCACCTGGTGAGCGGCGGCCGCGGCGACCGTCGGGGAGTCACCGCCGTCCAGCGCCGGCAGGGGCCGGACCCCCGGGGCCACCCGGGTGGCCGTCATCGTGACTCCCCGCACGGCTCGGGCGTGGCCGACACCGTCAGACGGTAGCCGACACCGCGTACGGTCTCGATCCATTCCTTGTGGCCCAGCTTGGTGCGCAGCGAGCCGACGTGGACGTCGAGGGTGCGGGTCGATCCGAACCAGTTCTCGTCCCATACGCGGTCCATGATCTCCTCACGCTCCCAGACCGTTCCCGGCTCCTCGATCAGCATCGCCAGCAGGTCGAACTCCCGGCGCGTCACGCGCACTTCCGTGCCGTCCAGGAGCACCTGGCGGGTGCGCGGGTCGAGGCGCAGGGGCCCGGCACGCATCGGGGACGGGGCTGCGGTCGTCCGGTCCGCGTCCCGCCCGGCGGCCGTGCGGGGCGCGGCGGGGGGCTCGGGCGGAGCGGGCTGGACGGGCACCGGCTGCCGGCCGGTCGTGGTGGCCGGCGGGTGCTGCGGACACGGGGTCGTCCGCCGCAGGACGGCACGCATGCGGGCGAGCAGTTCGTAGCGGCTGAAGGGCTTCGCGACGAAATCGTCGGCGCCCATGTGCAGCGCCATCACCCGGTCCATCTCGCTCGCCCGCCCGCTGAGGGTGATCACGGGTACGCACGAGTGCTCGCGGATACGCCGGCAGACCTCGTGGCCGTCCAGGTCAGGCAGGCCCAGGTCGAGCAGGACCAGTTGGGCCGACGTGACGTGTTCCAGGGCTTCCAGGCCGGTGGCCACGCGGCGCACCTGGTAGCCGTGGCCGCTCAACACCTCCCGGAGCGCGTCGGCCACCCCGTCATCGTCCTCGACGATCAGAACATTCATGGACCTGACGCCTCCCCGTCGCGCAACGTTGTGCCGCCGCCGGCGCGTCCGCCGCCGTACCGCTCGGCCCGGACAACGTTGAAAAACGTAACACCGGACGTCCCAGCCGACGTCGTTGGTCCAGTCCTTCTCGACCGTCTCTCCAAAACCGCTTGCCCCGCCCCACCTCGGGGGTGGGACGGGGCGCGGGGTGGGACGGTGCCGCCGTGGTGGTGCCGGGAGCGGCTACGCGGGGTCGCGGTCGAACTGGGCCTTGGACCAGCGGTGGCCGAGGACGCTCAGGCCCAGGCACCAGAGCAGGGCGATCCACCAGTTGTTGCCGATCTCGGTGCCCAGGAGCAGTCCGCGCAGGGTCTCGATGGCGGGGGTGAAGGGCTGGTACTGGGCGATGGGCTGGAACCAGCCGGGCATGGAGTGCAGCGGGACGAAGGCGCTGGAGATGAGGGGCAGCAGAATCAGCGGCATGGCGTTGTTGCTGGCCGCTTCGGCGTTGGGGCTGCCCATGCCCATGCCGACCGCGATCCAGGTGAAGGCCAGGGCGAACAGGGCGAGCAGTCCGAACGCCGCCAGCCATTCCACGACGGTGGCGTCGGTGGAGCGGAAGCCCATGGCGACGCCGACTGCGCCGACCAGGACGACACTGATGACCGCCTGCAGCACACTGCCGACGACATGGCCGAACAGGATGGAGCCTCTGTGGATGGCCATGGTGCGGAAGCGGGCGATGATGCCCTCGTTCATGTCGGTGGCGACCGAGACGGCGGTGCCGACGACGGTGGAGCCGATGGTCATCAGCAGGATGCCGGGGACGATGTAGGCGATGTAGGCGGAGCGGCCCGCGCCGCCGCTCATGGTGTCGCCGAAGATGTAGACGAACAGCAGCAGGAGCATCACGGGCGTGAGCAGCAGGTTCAAGGTGAGCGAGGGATAGCGGCGGGCGTGCAGGAGATTGCGGCGCAGCATCGTGGACGAGTCGCGGACGGCGAGGGAGAGAGCGCTCATCGGAGGGTCTCCTTGGGCTGGTTGGGCCGGCTCGGCTGACTCGGGTGGTTCGGACTCGGGTGGTTCGGCTGACTCGACTGGCTCGGCACGGTGGTGGGGCCGGTGAGGGCGAAGAAGACGTCGTCGAGGTCGGGGGTGTGCACGGTCAGTTCGCCGGCCTCGACACCGGCCGCGTCCAAACGGTCGAGGACGGCGCGCAGTTCACGCTGACTGCCGTCGCTGGGGAGCTGGAGGGCGAGGGCTTCGTCGTCGCGGGAGGCGTCGCTCAGCGAGGTGGCGGCCGACTGGTAGGCGGCGGGGTCGGTGAAGCGCAGGCGGACATGTCCGCCGGGGACGAGCCGCTTCAGTTCCTCGGCGGTGCCTTCGGCGGCGATCCTGCCGTCGTTGAGGACGGCGATGCGGTCGGCGAGTTCGTCGGCTTCTTCCAGGTACTGGGTGGTGAGGAAGACGGTGGTGCCGCCGGTGACGAGCTCGCGGATGATGCCCCACATGGTGTGGCGTGAGCGGGGGTCCAGGCCGGTGGTCGGCTCGTCGAGGAAGATGATCCGGGGGCTGCCGACCAGGGTCATGGCGATGTCCAGGCGGCGCTTCATGCCGCCGGAGTAGGTGGAGGCGGGCTTCTGGGCGGCCTCGGTGAGGTCGAAGCGCTCCAGCAGTTCGGCACTGACGCGCCGGCCCTCCTCCTTGGAGAGGTGGTGCAGGTCGGCCATCAGGAGCATGTTCTCCTGGCCCGTGATCAGGCCGTCGACGGCGGAGAACTGGCCGGTGACGCCGATCGCGGCACGTACGGCCTGTGCGTCTTTGGCCAGGTCGTGACCGCCGACGCGGATCGTGCCGGATCCGGGGTCCGGGGAGATCAGGGTGGAGAGGATCTTGACGGCGGTGGTCTTGCCGGCGCCGTTCGGGCCGAGCAGGGAGAAGACCGTTCCCTCCTCGACGGCCAGGTCGATGCCGTCGAGCACGGTCTTGTCGCCGTAGGACTTGCGCAGCCCTTGTGCGGCGATGGCCGGGTCGGTCATGGGGTGCTCCTTGGTCGAGGCTGTGGGGTCGACGAGGCGGGTCGACGAGGCCGTGGGTCAGAGACTGCGAGCGGTGATGTCGCCGTGAGCGGTGGTCGCGCGGATCGTCAGGCCAGGGGTGGCGTCGGCGTTCTTGAGCGTGTTGCTGATCCGGCCGTAGGTGGTGCCGGCGTCCAGAGAGGCGGAAACCCCCGGGGCGGTGCCGACGGTGATGTCACCCATCTGGGTGCTCAGCGTGATCTGCCCACGCGCGGCCTCGGTAATGTTCAGATCGCCCTTCTGGGTAGTGATCTCCGCCGGGCCGTTCAGGCGGCCGACGGTGATGTCGGCGTCGAGGCCCGTCAGGTGGACGCTGTCGGCCTCGTCGAGCTTGACCGAGCGGTGGCCGCCCTCGAAGGTGACCTCGCCGAGCCGTCCCACGCCGCGGAACTCGGCGGCGGCCGCCTTCGCCTCGACACGGGAGCCGGCCGGAAGCCGCACGGTCACCTCGATGGCCCCGGACGGACCGAGAAGCCGGTTCTTCGCCTCCGGGGCCTCGACGCGCAGGACGCCGTCGGCGTAGGCGACCCGGACCTGTCCGGCCGCCTTCACGTCGCGGCTCTTGGAACGGTTGGCGGGCAGGACCTCGACGGTGGTGTCGGATCGATCGGCGGCGATGACCTGGATGCGCCCCGCGGGGATGTCGAGAACGGCCGAGACCGGGGCGGGGGTGTCGAACTTCTGCATGATGCTCTCCTTCTCCGGCATCGCGCGCCCTGATCGGCCCGCTGCTTTCCGATGACAGAAACGCTACGTTGCATTCACTGAACCAGCAACACGACTGTTGCGTCAGATCGCCATAGCTACAGGTAAACGCCTTAAATTCATTGCAACGACCTTACGCTTAACGCAACATGCACGCACAGAATCCGTTGCAATGGATGCGGATGAACGCTATGTCGGCGTGATACGGGAGCGGCGAGGCCACCGGGAAACGCCTGGACCGGAAGCCGTGACGCCCGCCCGGGCCGGCGCACGATGCCCCGAACGGCGGGGCGCCCTCTCCACGCCGGACGCGGAGCACCGGACGCGGGGCGCCGGGCCCGCTCCGATGCCCGGCGCGGTGTGCGGGTTGCTCCGTACGGGTGAAGCCTGGGGGTCCACCGGTGGCCACGGGTGGCCGGCCGCGGGCCGGGTCGGCATCGTTGCCCCCGCCCGTTCGACCGACGTCCCCGGAGGACTCCTCATGCTCGGTACAGGCTTCAGTCTCGGATCGCCCAACTGGCTCGACCTCGGCAGCCCCGACACCGAGGCGGCCGCCGCGTTCTACGGCGCCGTCTTCGGCTGGCAGTTCGTCTCCGCCGGACCGGAGGCGGGCGGGTACGGGTTCTTCCAGATCGACGGGAAGACCGTCGCGGCGCTCGGACCGCTCACCCAGGACGGCGCCACGTCCGCCTGGATGATCCACTTCAAGGCCGACGACATCCAGGCCACGGTCTCGGCGGTGACCGCCGGCGGCGGCACCGTCCGGATGGAGCCCATGGACGTCATGGGCGAGGGCCACCTGGCACAGGCCACCGACCCACAGGGCGCCGAGTTCGCGCTCTGGCAGCCCGGCAAAACCACCGGACTGGGGATCGCCTCCGCCCCGAACACACTGCTCTGGGCGGAGCTGCACGTCCCCGACCCCCTCGCCGCCATCGCCTTCTACCAGGGCCTGTTCGGCTGGCGCAGCCAGGACATGCAGGCGCCCGGCATGACGTACCGGGTGCTGAGCACCAAGGAGGGCGACCAGCAGGACGCCTCCTTCGGCGGGGTCGCGCCGACGGGCGACGGCGAGGGTGAACGGCCGCGCTGGGTGCCATACTTCTTCGCGGAGGACGCCGACGCCACGGCAGCGGCGGCCACGGCGAACGGCGGGTCCGTCCTGATGCCGGCGGCGGACGTCCCGGACGTCGGCCGGATCGCCTGGCTCGCGGACCCCTTCGGCGCGGCGTTCGCCCTGCTGAAGCCCGACCCGCGCATGTGACAGCCCGACAGGGCCGGGCGTGGGGGGCGGGGTGGGGTGGGGGGGGGGGGGCCGGCGGCGCCCCCCCCCCGGACACGAGGTCGAGGGGCGGGCCGCCCGCGCGCCCCCCCCCCGCCGGGC
>NZ_JBHYXD010000008.1:151222-170598 GCF_042751995.1 Streptomyces sp. NPDC059371
CGCGCTCCGCGGGGGGCGTGCGCGCGGCGGCCCCCCCCCCCCCCCCCCCTCGGCCCATCGGGCCGGGCCGGGCGCCTCCCCCCCCCCCGACCGGCAGGTGCGGGGACGCGGGCCCCGGTCGCGGGTGCGGGGCCGGCGACACGGACGGCGGCCGTGTCCGGCGCGGGGTCACGGCGGACGGCTTCGACCGTGTCCCGCGCGTGGCCACGTGCGAAGACGACCAGACGCAGCGCCACGAACCGGGCGACACCGGCGAGCGCGGAGGCGGACAGGTAGACGGCCTGCTCCAGCACGGCACCGGGCGCCGCCACCAGTTGATGCAGGACGACCATCGCCACGCAGGTCACCGCGTACGTGGCCGCGGCGGACCCGGCCGACTGCGCGTGCTGGCGCCAGGTCGTGCGACCGCCCGCGCCGAAGGTGAAGCGGGCGTGCAGTTCGGTGGCCAGGAGGGTGGAGAACGCCGTGATCAGGGCGTTGGCCAGACC
This sequence comes from Streptomyces sp. NPDC059371, assembly GCF_042751995.1. Taxonomy (NCBI): domain Bacteria; kingdom Bacillati; phylum Actinomycetota; class Actinomycetes; order Kitasatosporales; family Streptomycetaceae; genus Streptomyces; species Streptomyces sp. NPDC059371. Next base: position 151,711 of record NZ_JBHYXD010000008.1, read on the forward strand.
CCAGGGAATCCAGCTGGCGAGGGCCGCCACGGCGAAGCTGGAGGCCAGCCCCACTCCCCCGCCGCAGAGCACGAAGCGAGCGAAGGCGGTGAAGGCGCCGGGAGCGGTGGTTCGCCGCCGACTCTGTGCTGTTTCCATGATCCCCACCCCTTTGTCCGCCCGCTCGGCCGATCTACGAGACCCGCCCACCTTGGTTTCTGATATCGGAAACGCTACGTTGCATTCATGGATCCAGCAACGTATTTATTGCACGACATCGCCATCTTCACAGGTCAGTGGTGTGAAATTGTTGCAATGGAAATGGAACTAAAGCAACAACCCTAACCATCCATGTTGCAATGAATGGAGGTGAAAGCTACAGCGGGACGGCGCGTGGGTTCGGAGCTGAGGGGAGGTGGCCATTCCCGTTCGGTGGGATTGACCGCCTGTTAGCGTGCGCGGATGGAAGATCTGGGCCCCGTCATGTGGCCGCCTGAGCCGATCCGGACCGAGCGGCTCGTGCTCCGTGAGCCCGAGTCCCGGGACCGTGGGGCGTTCATCGAGCTGCTCGCCTCGCCAGAGGTGCACACCTACCTCGGCGGCCCCCGGCCGCGCGACGAGCTTGAGCACGAGACGCCTGAGGTGCCCGAGCGGTGGCCCGGCAGCTTCGTCGTCGAACTCGACGGGGCGATGATCGGCCAGATCCTGCTCAGAAGGGCGACGGGGCACCAACGCCCGGCTGCCGCGGGGAAGGCCGACCTCGGCTACATGTTCCTGCCGCGGGCGTGGGGATTCGGGTACGCCGCAGAGGCGTGCGCTGCGGCGCTCGACTGGCTCGCGACAGCGCTCCCCGGCGAGCCGGTGGTACTCACCACCCAGACCGCCAACGTCGGCTCGATGCGTCTCGCGGCAAAGCTCGGGTTCACGGAGGTGGAGCGGTTCGAGGCCTGGAGCGCCGAGCAATGGCTCGGCATGCGGCCCCCGGTCACGCCGTCCGGTTGAATACGCCCCGGGTCACGCCGTCCGGTTGAGTACGCCCCCGGTCGCGCCGTCCGGTTGAGTTGGCGACGGAACCCGACCAGTTCCTGACCGCCGCCGTCCGTCGAACCGACCTCCCCCATGCTTGCGGGCTGTCTCCGGGATACATGCTCGTCCCGGGCTCCGCCGCCCGGCCACCCCGGCACACGCCAGAGGTCCGGGCGGCCGCCCCGTGATCGAACGGAGGGCGCCCGGACCTCTGAGGCGTGGATCGAAAGTGTGGCGTGTCCGTGTTGCCGAGGAGACGGTCAGGGCTTGGTCAGGGCGTTCTCCAGCAGGGGAAGCAGGCGGTCCCAGTGGTGTTGCAGTGCCGCGGGGTCGAAGGCGTCGGTGTCCGCCATGGTGAAGCCGTGCACCGTTCCCGGGTAGATCTCGCAGGTGTGGTCGACGCCCGCGGCCTCCAGGGCCCGGTCCAGCTCGCCGACGACCTCGGGTGTCATGTCGCTCTCGGCGATGCCGAGGTGGACCTGGGCGGTGAGCTCCGGGAAGAGGAGATGCGGGCTGTCGGGGGCGTCGCTCATCAACGGGCTGGGATGGAATCCGGCGAGGGCGGCCACCTGGCCGGGGTGCGCGGCCGCGGTGCGGACCGCCACGTTCGCGCCCATGCAGTAGCCGATGACGCCGACCGGCCCGGCGGCGACCTCGGGCTGGGCGGTGAGGAACCGGAGGTAGGCGTCGGCGTCACGCAGGGCGCGTTCGACGGAGTGGGCCTGGATCTGAGGCATCACCTGGACGAAGACCGCGGGCCGGGCCTCCTGCGTGATGTGCTCGGGAAGGTCGAACACCGGTGCCGGGCTGTGCCGGTAAAAGATGTTGGGGACGAGGACGTAGTAGCCGTGTCCCGCCAGCTCGCGGGCCATCTCCTCCAGCACGGGCCGCACGCCGAAGGCGTCCATGTACAGCAGCACCCCCGGATGCCGCTCGCCGTTGTCGGGGAAGGCGGCAAGGGCGTCGGCCCGGCCGTCCGGAGTGGGGATCTGCAGTGCCTTGACGACGGGAATGACGGATCTTCCTTCCTCGGACCGATGACCGGGGCTGGGCCGTCCCCGCGCACGCGGCCGCGGTCCGGTGAACCCCGGACAGCGGGATCGTCGTACCGGTTCACGGTCGGCCTGCTCCAACACCCCGGACGCTGCTGTCCGTTCATCCTAGGCGGGCGTGGCCACGACCGGGCGAACTGAAGGGATCTTGAGCGGGTCCCGTGCGTGTCGGTGGGGTCACGGACGCGGTTCCGGGCCGTCCCGGGCGGTCCGGAACGGCCCAGGTCAGGCCGCCGCCGGTTCGAGCGGTGCCCCGGCGGGTTCCGAACCGTCCTGGAGACCCTCCGCGATCGCGCGGCGGGAGCCGAGCCACAGCACGGCGCCGACCAGGAACATGGTGCCCTCGGTGACGGTCAGGGCCCAGATGATGCCGGTCAGCCCGAACCAGAGATTGCCGAGGAAGACGACCGGCAGGAACAACAGGCCCTGCGTCACGGACATGACGGTCGCCGCCACCGCCCGCCCCGTGGCCTGGAACAGCGAGGTGAGCAGGCCCGTGAACCCGTTCGCGATCATCGCCACGAGCTGCGCCGCGAGTATGGTGCCGCCGATCGCGAGAACCGAACGGTCGGCGGAGAACGCGGATATCACCTGTTCACGGAAGACGATCAGGACCGCCGCGCAGACCGTGGTGATGGCCCCCACCGTGACCGCGGACGCGCGCAGGGCCGCGGTGAGCCGGTCCCGGTCCCGCTTCCCGTAGGAGTACGCGAACAGCGGCAGCACCCCGAGGGTGACCCCCATGACCAGGAACTCCGGCACCTGCGCGATGCGGACCACGACTCCCATGGCCGCGAGCGGGCCGTCGCCGTAGCCGGCGGCCAGGTTGTTCAGGACCAGGGAGGTGACGATCAGGAATCCGGCCTGGAGCAGCTCACCGACCCCGATGCCCAGGACGGGCTTGAGCACGGTGGGTGAAAGTGTGAACCAGCGCGGCGCGAGACTCATGTGCTCGCTGTGCCGCGCCAGCCAGGTCGCGAAGTAGGCGACGACGACGAGGTTCGCCAGTCCGGTGGCCAGCGCCGCACCGGCGACGCCCCAGTGCAGTACGAGGATGAACAGGACGTCGAACCCGAGGTTCGCGACGGTGGAGGCGATGAGCCCGGTCATCACCTGACGTGTGGCGCCCTCCGCCCGTACGAGCTGCTCCAGACAGAAGGCCGCGGCGAGCACGGGAACGAAGACGAGCAGGACGGCGACGAAGGAGCGCGTCGCGGACGCGGCGGCGGCGTCCGCGCCGAGCAGGGACACCAGCGGATCCAGCAGGAGCAGTCCGGTGCCGCCGAGTACGGCCCCGACGACGACGGAGCCCCAGACGGCGAACGACGTGACGTGCTTGATCTCGCCGGCCTTCGCGGGTTCGTTCTCGGAGGCGCCGAGCAGCCGCGACACCAGCGCGCCGCCGCCGGTGCCGAACATGCCGCCCACCGCCATGACCAGGGCAAGCAGCGGCGAGCCGAACGTGACCGCGGCAAGGAGCGCGGTGTCGTGGAGCGAGCCGATGACACCGGAGTTGATGACGTTGTAGAGGGCGCCGACGATCATCGCGGCGGCCATCGGCACGCACAGGTGCACGAGGGCACGGAGGACCGGGGCGGTGGACAGGTACCAGCGGTTCGTGCCGTGGTCGTCGGCCTTCACCGGAGTTTCGGGGTTCGGGGCAGGCTTTCGAGGAGAAATTGATCCCCTCGATGGACGGCTTCGGCGCACTGTGCCGGGCCCGACTGTCGCCGGAGGACGAGGAGGTCGCCTGCGGCTGGACCCTATTGGTGCCGTTCTCGCTCGACGAGACGATCACGCTGCCGGTCGAGTCCGGTTATGCGGACTCGACTGTCGTGGTCGGCGCGCCCCGGTTGCTGGGGATAGCGGAAAGACTGGCGGCGGCCATCGGTCTCCCGGCCGAGACACCGGAGATGTGCGACAACCTCGATCTGACCATGTGGTTCAGGGACGGAGCAGCGGAACGACTCGCCGCTGCCCGACCGGGCCCCTGGAGCGATGACTTGGACACCGCCTTCTACGTCGCACTGTTTCTGCGCGCTGCCCAACACTCCATACGACGCGGCTGCCCGATGGCCTACTCCTGACCTCGGCACGGAGATATGCGAGATACGCCGGGGCCGCACCTCCCGAGCCCCCTGCGACCTCAGGTCCTCGCACCACGGGCGATGCGGTACAGCACGTTCGGACGCAGGGGTCCCTCGGGCGCGGTGGGGTCGTCGAAGTCGTCGGCCGGGTCCCGGGTCATACCGATCCGGCGCATCACCACCTGCGAACGCGAGTTGGTGGCTGTCGTGACGGCGAGGATCTCAGGAAGCTCAAGGGCGTCGAAGCCGTGGGCCAGGACTGTCAGCGCGGCCTCGGTGGCGTACCCCTGGCCCCAGGCCGAGCGGGCAAGCCGCCAGCCGATCTCCACTCCGGTGAACGGCATGTCATCGTCCACTTCGTCCAAGCCGGCGAATCCGATGAACTCGGCCGTGGCCTCGACCTCAACCGCCCACCACCCGTAGCCTCGCTGGTCGAACTCGGCCTGGAACTGAGCCACGGAGGCATCGCTCTGGTCGCGGGTCATCAGGTCGCCCAAGTGCTCTCGAACCTCGGGATCGGCATTCAAAGCCGCCCACGGTTCGAGGTCGGAGTCACGCCATCGGCGCAGGACGAGGCGGTCGGTACGCAGTTCAGCCATGCTGCCCAGCCAACGTGAGCTCCGGCCCCGGGGCAAGCTCTTTTCCCTCCGGGTGGCACCACCACCCGGAGGCACGGATCGCTCCCCTTCAAACGTGTGCGCCGTGAGTGCTCGCGTCGCCGGGCAGGAGTGGTGGCGCGGCTATCTTGGGCGCACGGCGTAGGTCAGGTGTGTCACCCGCGACGACGGCTCCGAACGGATCGGCTCCAGCGCAACCCTGGACGCGTCCACGCCGTCGAACAGGCGGGTGCCGGATCCGAACAGCACGGGTGCCAGAGTGATCGAGAACTCGTCGATCAGGCCGGCGTTCAGGTGCTCCAGGATCGTCGCGCCGCCGCCGGCGATCCGGACGTCGCGGTCGCCGGAGGCCTCGCGGGCCTGGTCGAGGGCGTGCTCGATGCCGTCGTCCACGAAGTGGAACGTGGTGCCACCCGGCCGTTCCCAGGGGTCACGCTTGGTGTGCGTCACGACGAAGACCGGGGTATGGAAGGGCGCGTCCTCCGGCCACGACTGCTCGCCGAGGTCGAACATGCGCTTGCCCATGACGCTCGCACCGGTGCGCTCGAACGTCTTCCGCGCGATGTCGTTGTCGCGGCCTTCCTCGCCGCCCTCACCGAGCTTCAGGTTCTCCCGGAAGAACCGCAGCGGGAAGATCCACTGCTGCAGCTCCATCCACTGCGCCATCCAGCGCCGGACCCGCGGGTCGTCCTGCTTCCCGGGCGCGAAGAGCTCGTCCTCAACGGGCACGGACTCGGGCGCGATGAAGCCGTCCAGCGACATCGACACGCTGAAGAACACCTTCCCGGCCATCAGCCCTCAGCTCCCTTCCGCAGGGTCTCGGTGACGTACGCCGCCAGGCTGCTCAGGGTCTGCCGGCCGCCCTCGATCGCGTGGTACTTCTCGATCGCCTCGTCGCGCAATTCCTTGCTGGGGAACACCGTGCGCATCTCGATCCGGGTCGCCGCGCCGTCCGGCGCGAACGCGATGACCGACTCGAAGGCGTTCGGGTCGTCGCGGAACTCACCGTGCAGCAGCGCGATCCGCTCCGGCGGGGCGATCCGCACCCAGCGGATCCACTCGGAATAGTCGGTCCCGTCGGGCCCGTGCAGTACGAAGTCCCACTCCCCGCCCTCGCGGAACTCGAAGGACCGCGTGGTGGTGGTGAACCCCTCCGGACCCCACCACCGCGACAGGTGCCGGACCTCGGTGAACGCCTCGAACACGAGCTCCCGTGGGGCGTCGATGACCCGGGAGATCACGATCTCCCGGTCGGCCGTCGTCGGCTCCGCCCGCGTTTCCTGGCTTGCCCCTGTCATCGGTCATTCCTCCTGCCGTGTCTGCTTGAGGTCCTGCACGTAGGTGTCCAGCCGGTCGAAGCTCTCGTTCCAGAATCGCTCGAACCCGCCGGTCCACTCGTGGACCGGTCGCAGCCCGCGGGCGTCCAGGCCGTAGAGGCGCTGCTTGCCCGCTTTGCGGTCCCGCACCAGCCCGACCTCCCGGAGCACCCGCAGGTGTTTGGACGCCCCCGGCTGGGTCATCCCCAGCTCCTGGGCCAGCTCGGTCACCGGCCGCTCCCCCGCCCGCAGCAGCGCCAGTATGTCCCGGCGCTGCGGCTCGGCGATCGCGTTGAACACGTCCGATGTCGTCGCTGCTCGTGCCATGGCAGCCATCGTATGCCCATATCGGCATGCGTCAAGCGGAGAGGCAATCGAGCGGGTCGTGTGGCGTGACGAGATCCGCCGGTCATGCCGCGGGGCCTGGCGGACGACCATTCGGCCGGCCTGGGTCTCGTTCCTACCCGGCCCTGAGGAACTCGCGCGCTCCGCGCAGCCGTGTGCGCACGCGCTTCTGGGTGGCGGTGCTGTCGAGCCGGACGTCCAGGGCCCCGGGCATGCGGGAGTCGGCTCGGCGCCCGGTGGGCAGTCGGCTTGCGTCGAGTCCGTCGCGTCGGGCGATCAGGACCCCGAGTCCGTGACGACTGAGGGCGTCCGGTCCGGCCAGGTGGAACGTACCGGCCTGGTCGGACGCGGCGAGTTCCCGTAGAGCGGATGCGAGGTCTTCGACATGTACCGGGCAGCGGATGTCGTCGGTGAACAGGACGCCGTCGCGGGTGCCGGCGACCAGGGTGTGGACCATGCGCTCGTGCGCGGAACCGCCCTGCCCGACGATCAACGATGTACGTACGATCGCGGCGGTCGGGGCCAGCAGCCGCACAGCGGTCTCGGCGGTGGCCTTGGCCGCGCCATATGGGGTGAGGGGATCAGGCAGGCAGGCTTCGTCGTAGTGGATCCGGGCACCGGAGAACACCGCGTCGCTGGAGACGTGGACCAGACGGCAACCGCGTTTCGCCGCGGCTGCCACCAGGTGGAAAGCGGCGTCGGCGGTGACCGTCCAGTCGCTTCCTCCGCTCGTCGCGTTGATGACGGCGAGGGGAGCGACTTCCGCCAGTACCTCATCGACCCGCCCGGGGGCGCGAAGGTCGAGCTCGTGCCACTCGACGCCGGGCAGGATCCCCGGCCGGGAACAGTACGTAGCAGCCGTCTCCCAGCCCGCGCCAACTGCCTGACGCACAAGCTCCGTTCCCAGAAACCCGCTACCGCCGACGACCAGGACCCTCATGACTCCCAACGATAGGGCAGCGCTCATCCGCTCGGCCTGGTCGGCCGTCGGGCGGTCGCTCCGCGGGGATACGGCAAGGCCGCCACCACCGGGACGGCCGCGGGGTTCACGGAGTTCTCGCGTCCTGGGTGGTCATGGCCAGCAGGACCAGGGCGTCGTGCTCGGCCGTGCCGGGAGGGGCCTGGTAGATCAGGACGCGCCGGCCGTCGCCGGCGGGGCTGAGCACCTCGTTGGCGAGGGTGACCGGGCCGATCACCGGGTGCCGGAACGCGGTCTCTCCGGCGCGCTTGACCCATACCTCGTGCCTGCGCCACAGAGCGGCGAACTCTCCGCTGGCCGACCCCAGTTCGGCGACCAGCGCGGCGGTCCGCTCCGGGGCGGTCAGTTCGGCGGTGTGCAGGTGCGCGACGCTGTTGCGGGCCACCCGGTCCCAGTCGGCGAAAAGGGTCCGCGCGGTCGCGTGCAGGAAGGTGTACCGGATCACGTTGCGCTGTCCGACCGGCCAGTCACCGAGCCCGGGCATGAGCGCGAAGCCCTCCGGGTTCGCGGCCAGCACGTCGTTGACCTCGTCGAGCACATACGCCGGACTGGGCCGAACCGACTCCAACAGCAGGCGCAGGCCGGGGCCCGCCGGCCGCGGCTCGGCCGGCCGGCGGCGCGGTGTCCGCCCGGCGACCTGGTCGGCGAGGCCGAGCAGATGGGCGTGCTCGTCGTCGGTCAGCCGCAGAGCCCGGGCCAGAGCGTCCAGTACCGCGTCGCTGGGCGCCCTCTCCCGCCCCTGCTCGATCCGGATGTAGTAGTCCACGCTCACGCCGGCCAGCACGGCCAACTCCTCGCGGCGCAGCCCGGGTGTGCGCCGGACACCCGGTCCGGTGGGCAGCCCGACGTCGGCCGGGCCGATCCGCCCGCGCCGTATCCGAAGGAACTCGGCCATCACGTTCACGGCGTGAAGTCTGCCACCCTTAGGTCGCCCCCAGGGTGGCCGTGTCACACCCAGGAACCACGCGGCCTTCCGGGAGTTGGGCCCGGCGGCGCAGCCTCGGACCATGACAGACACGATCATCATCGGCGGCGGCTCCGGTATGGGCCTCGCCCTCGCGCGGACTCTGCTGGCCCAGGAATTGGATGTGACGATCGTCGGCCGGTCCGCGGACCGGCTCGCGAAGGCGAGGGCGGAACTGGAGCGTCCCGGGCACGGGCGGATCAGCACGATCGCGGCCGACCTGGGGCGGGAGGAGGACATGGCCGAACTGTTCGCCCGGGTGGAGCGAGTGGAGCACGTGGTGGTCACCGCGGCGGACGCCACCGGCGTGTACGGGCGGACCACCGACGTCTCCACCGCGACCGCACGGACCGTCGTGGACACCAAGCTGCTCGGTGCCTGGCTGATCGGCAAGTACGCGGCCGGACGGGTCACCGGCTCGATCACGTACACCTCGGGCATCAACGCCTACCGGCCCAACGGGTCGAACACCATCATGGCCGCGGCCAACGGCGCCCTCGCGTCACTCGCGTACGGGCTGGCGATCGAACTGGCGCCCGTCCGTGTGAACGTCGTCTCCCCCGGCTGGGTGGACACCCCCATCTGGGACCAGCTCGGCATGGACAAACAGGCCGCCTTCACCGAACTGGCGGCAAGGCTCCCGGCCCGCCGTATCGGCACCCCCGACGACATCGCGCAGGCGTTCCTCTCGGTGATGCGCAACGGCTTCATCACGGGAACCGTGCTGCACGTCGACGGAGGACACCACATCACCTGACCCAGCACCCGGCATCCGGACACCCATCACCGGCACCGGCACCGGACACCCGGCTCCCGCGCCGCTCGCGGACAGGGCGGTCGAGCCCCGTGGGCGGCCGTCCGGCCGGTGCGGCCGTGCGTTGACCAGCGCAGCCATGAACGGAGATGAGGCCAGGTCAACTGACATAGCAGTGCAGGATATTGCCAGGTTCGGCTACACCCCCAACGCGGTGGACTACGACCGAGCGCTCCGGCGATTCACCCTGGGGACCTGGCCGGGGCGCACCGGCTCCCTTCTGCTTCCCGCCGCGTTCGGGGCTGCGGCCTTCCTCGTACGGGTGCTGGTCCGGCACCTCGACGAGATCCAGATCATCGCCGCCGGCGTGCTGTGCGTCATCGCGTTGTTCGTGGTACGCCAGCACTTCCGCAAGCAGCGGGTCCGGCGTCAGTACGAGGACTGGGCGGCCTACGGATCCTGTCAGGGCTCGCGACTTGTTCACACAGCACCTTCGGCGTATCTGAACGCCCTCACTGGCCCAGCGCCGCGCCCCAGTCCCAAGGCCCGGCGCTCTGGGCCATCATCTCGCCACCCGTCGAGGAGGACCGGGGTCTCTCCTCGACGGGCGGCGACCTGCCGACGCGCCCTAGCACCTACCGCCTACTGACGGCCTGACGGCTTGACGGCTTGACGGCCTGGGCTCACTTCAGGTGGCGGGCGAAGAACCGGGCCGCGTCCTCCACCTCGAACCACGGGGTGCCGGCGTGGCCGCCCAGGTTGGCGTGCAGGGTCTTCTCCTTGGTGCCGAAGGTGTCGAACAGGTCCAGGACCGGCTGCCGTTCCATCCCTTCGTCGTCCCACTGCATGAGGAACTGCAGCGGAACGGTGATCCGCCGGGCGTCCTCGCGCAGGGTGTCGGGCACGAAGGTCTGGCCGAAGAAGACGGCGGCCGAGACGCGCGGATCGACCACCGCCAGCCCGATGCCGATGGCGACCATGCCCTCGTACCCGACCGGACCGCCGATCTCGGGCAGCGGGAGGAGGGCGTCCAGAGTGGTCCGCCATTCCGGCACCGCCCTCTCGACCAGCGGGACGATCATGGCGTCGAGGATCTCGTCGAGCGGCTCGCCGGCCTGCGCGGCCCGGCGGAGGTCGGCTCGGTGCTGCTCGTCGACGGCGGAACGAGGCCGGTCACCGCACCCGGGGGCGTCGATGGCGGCCACCGCGAAGCCGTACTGCGCGGCGTAGTACCGGGCCCGGGCCACCAGCCGGGGAAGCCGCTTGTGGAAGCCACCGGGGTGGCCGATCAGGATGAGCGGGGCCGGCGCGGATCCGGACGTCCACAGGACACCGGGAATCTCGCCGAGGGTGAATGCGCGCTCGAGGACGCCGTCGTCGAGGCGTTGTTCGGAAGTGAAGTGCACGATCGTGCCTTTCGGGAGCTCTGGAACGGCGCTCCCGGACGACCTATCGCCCGACCGTGGCCCCAGAGGGGAGCACCCATGTCGATACTGCGTTCACGGGTACCACCTCCTCGTTCTCTCGCATGGCCTCCGGGAAAGTAGCAGCGGTCGCCGTGATCCGCCAAACGGGTTTCGTGTGGTGGCGGCTCCCGGCGAGCCGGCGCGATCAGCGTGACCGGCCGGTGATCGGGCACCCGCGTCAGTCGTCCCTGAGCCGCACCGCATCCCTGCGACACGGGCCCCGCACGCCACGCGGAATGCGGGACCCGTGCGCTGCTCACAGCCTCTCGACTCACGACCTATCGACTCGCAGCCTCTCGACTCACACCTTCTCGACTCACAACTCCTCGACCGCCGCGAGAAGCCGGTCCACGGCCTCGTCGACCGTGGAGCGGGGGCAGCCCAGGTTCACCCGCATATAGCCGTGGCCCTCCCGGCCGAACTTCTGGCCCTTGTCCAGCCACAGCCGCGCCCTGGTGAGCATGAACCTGTCCAGCGAGTCCGCGTCCATCCCCAGTCCCCGGCAGTCCATCCACGCCAGGTACAGGGAGTCGGTCGGCAGGACCCGTACCTTGGAGGTGGCGGAATTGACCGCGTGCGCGAAGTGCGCGTGGTTGCCGCGCAGGTAGGTGAGCAGTTCCTCCAGCCAGGGCTCACCGTGCGTGTACGCCGCCTCGGCCGCGACCATGCCCAGCAGGTTGACCAGCGGGAACATGTTGCGGTCGTACTGGCGCTCCAGTTCCGCCCGCAGCCGGGGATCGGGCACGAAGACGTTGGCGCTCTGCAAGCCGGGAAGGTTGAACGTCTTGCTGGGAGCGGTGCAGGTGACGCTGTTGCGGGCGAACTCCTCGCCGAGCGAGGCGAAAGGGATGTGTTCGCGCTCCGGGTCGAGGATGAGGTCCTGGTGGACTTCGTCGGAGACGACCAGGACGCCGTGCCGGGCGCAGATCTCGCCCATGGTCCGCAGTTCGTCCTCCGTCCACACGTTGCCGGTGGGATTGTGCGGGTGGCTGAGGATGAACACCTTGGTGTCGGGACGGATGGCGGCTTCGAAGGTGCGGGCGTCGAACTCGTAGCCGTCGTCGGTCCGTTGCAGCGGTGCGAACGCGAGGTGGCGGCCGTTCAGCAGGACGTCCTCGTGAAAATGGACATAGACCGGGGGCTGGATGAGGACCGAGTCGCCGGGCGCGGAGAACGCCTGCACGACGGTCTTGAGCGTGGTGATGATGCCGGCGGTCTGCATCACCCACTCCCGGGGGACCTCCCAGCCGAACCGCTTGGCCTGCCAGCCGGTCACGGCGTCGACGTAGCTGTCGGTCGCGCCACCGGGATACCCGAAGACGCCGTAGTCCACGGCCTCGTGGAGCGCGTCGATCACGGCCTGGGGCGCCCTGAAGTCGGTGTCGGCGACCCACATCGGCAACGGGTCGGCCGCGATCTCGTCGGCCGTCAGGAACTGTTGGGCAGTGGCCCATTTCAGGGAGTTGCTGTGCCTGCGGTCGACGACGACGTCGAAGATCGATCCGGTTCCGGCCCCAGGGGCGTTCCGCGGTGTCCGGTCGTGGGGGACGGTGTCAGGTGCCATGGCTGGATGCTAGTCACGGCGGCGGGCATACGGTTTGCGAATTTTGCCCACCCTGCGGTCAGAGGGTGAGCAGCTCCTCGTGGAAGCCGCCGAACTCCCGCCCTCGGTCGACGAGATGGATCTCCAGAATCCAGTGGCAGGTGCGGCCCGCCTTGTCGATGCGGCGCAGGGGGGTGTCGTTGGCGGGGGTGATGTACGACTCCACGTCCGCGCCGTCGATCCACTCGTGCGGGAACTCGCCCACCAGATGCCCGGCGTGCCAGCCGCCCAGCTCCCACCCGGCCTCGGCGGCCAGCCGCTCGACCTCGGCGTACAGCTGCCTGCCGGTGATGTCGGGGGTGTCGGCGAAGTGCCGCTTGCCGGCGTCGAAGATCTGCGGCAGGTCGTCCCGCAGCCGGTGCTTGACCGGGTCGTCGCCGAGGACGAACGTGCGGCCGAAGTCGGCCTCGTACTCCTCGAAGATGGGCCCGAAGTCGGCGAACACGATGTCGTCCGGGCCGAGCACCCGGTCCGGCGGGTTCTCCTTGTAAGGCTTCAGGGTGTTCGGGCCCGAGCGCACGATCCGCTTGTGCCAGTGCCGGGTGGTGCCGAAGAGCTCGTTCGCGAGGTCACGAACCTGGTCGCTGACCGCCCGCTCGCCCTGCCCAGGCGCCACCAGCCCGCGCTTCTCGATCTCCGCGAAGAGCCGCTCGGCCTTCGCCTGCGCGTCCAACAGCCGTTCCGCGCGCGTCTGTTCGTCGTGAGCCATGACACGGAAGGTAGGTTGCACTGCACTTTCGAGTCAATCGCATTGAACTCCGGCTTCAGTGCAGCCGGCCCGGTCCGGCGTGGGCCCGCCGCGTCAGACTCCCACGACCACGACCATCAGGACGACCATGAGCAGGCCGACGTACGCGGCGGAGTGGACGCGGTCCGGAACCCGGCCGGTGACCTGGCGCGCCACGGCGATGGTGGGCAGCGATCCGAGGAGAAGGGCGGCGCCGGCGGTCAGGTCGATGTAACCGAACCGGCCCGTGGCGGCGGACGCGGTGGGGGCGAGGGCGTAGACGAGGGTCCCGGCCAGGGCGACGGGGACGCTGAGGGGGTTGGCCGTGGCGGTCGCGTCGGCCATGGGAAGACCTCTGCGGCGCAGGAGCGGAACCGTCATGACACTGCCGCCCACGCCCAGCCCGGCGGCGACCAGACCGATGCCGAACCCGCCGACGGTGACGGTGCTTCGCCCCAGGGGCTTGGGAAGCGTGCGCGGCGCCGCGGCCAGAAAGCCCTTCCGCAGCAGGCTGTCGGTGATCGCCACCAGGAGGTAGGCGGCGAACAGCCGGCGCAGTGCCGTACCGCCGATCAAAGTGGCCGCGAAGGAGCCGGCGGCGGCACCGGCAGCGATGAACCCCGCCAGCGGCCAGACATAGGCACGAAGCAGCCGGCCCGCACGCCACTGGACCAGCGCCGCCGCCACGGCGTTGACGACCATGACCGCCGTCGAGGTGGCCACCGCGACGTGCATGGCGTCCACGTCGGTTCCCGGACGCGCCACGGCGGTCAGGACGCCGTAGACGACGGGGACGGTGACGAAGCCGCCGCCGAAGCCGAAGAGCACCGTCGTGACGCCGGTCAGGCAGCCGAAGAACAGGAGGACGGAGAACGAGGTGAGCATGGATCAGACGCTAGGGATCACCACGTATGGCGGGCAATCGATGGACTGCCGACTTCCTACGCGCAGCAGACACAGGTGCAGGCTCCCCCGTAGCCTCGCGGTATGCGCAACATCCCGTTGGCGGAGGTGGACGACCTCGATCGTGCCGTGCTGGCCATCGGCACCGACTACCCCCAGGATCACCTGCTCGTCTGGCACGAACACCGCCGTGCGCAGGTCCTGTACGCGGACACCGGCGTCATGCGGGTCGAGACGGACGACGGCGACTGGACGATCCCCACCGCCCGTGCCGTACTGATCCCGCCCATGACCCGGCATCAGGTCACCATGACGGGTGTCAGTACCCGCAGCCTCTACATCGAGCCCGCCGCCGCGCCGTGGTTCCCGCGCCGCTGCCAAGCCGTCGACGTCTCCGTCCTGCTCAGGGCCCTGGTCCTGGAAGCCGTCGAGATGGAGCCGCGCTATCCCGAGCACAGCCGCGACGCGGCGATCGCCACCCTCGTCCTGCATGAGCTCAAGAACCTCACGCCGCTGCCCCTCGACGTCCCGCTGCCGTCCCATCCCGGGCTGCGGGGCCTGTGCGAGGACTTCCTGCGGAAGCCGGCCATCCATGACCCGCCCGGGCGCTGGTGCGCGGCCCTCAACGTCAGCGAACGCACCCTCGCCCGCCTGTTCCGGCGCGGCACCGGCCTGAGCTTCTCCCAGTGGCGGCAACGCGCCTGCATCCTGCACTCCCTGCACCACCTCACCGCGGGCGTACCCGTCACCCGCGTCGCGACCCTCCTGGGCTACGACAACCCCGCCGCGTACACGGCCGCGTTCAAGAAGCTCCTCGGCCGACCACCGACGGCGTACCGGAGCCCCGAGGCGACGAGAACCGGTAGCCAAGGCGACGGACTCCTCAGAAGCACCACGGGCTGAGTTCGAGGATGGCCGCGAACAGGTGCTCCCAGACCTCACGTGCGGGCGCTCCCTGTCCCACCGAGAGCGGTTCGAGGGCGGTGACTTCGCGCAGAAAGTCTCGATGGCCGTACTCGCCGGGGTACGAGTTCCAGCAGGCGCCCCTGAAGCGGTACACGGCTTCCAGCAGTCGTACGAACGTCTCGCTGTCCCGGGCGAAGGAGCTTCGGCTGCGGTCGGTCCCGTGAACCACGGCTCGCCCTCGCCTCAGGACACCGCGTCGGAGCCGGTCGGCCCGTCCTCCGCCGCACCGTCGCGTTCCAGCCGTGACAACGACCATGGCAATGCCCACCTCGACGGCGGCCATCAGTTGGAAGTGGCCTTGACGTGCTCCGTGGCCTAAAGCCCAGGGATTCCGGCCTGGGCCGTGTGGCCCTTCCGGGGGCTTCCCGCTTCAACGCGCTGTGCGGGCACGTGGGCCCGTCTTACCGGCACTCCACAGGCGTTTGGCGTCTCCACCCGTCCGGCTCGCTCGGTTCGTCCATGAGTCGCCAACCTGGCCACTTTTGCCCTCTTTGTGAAGTGCAGGGGCTGGCGTAAAGGTGACTTGACGCCTGGTGGACAGGGCAAACTGCTGACCTCGGCACTTGACGGCACCACGCTGTCCTCCCATGAGAGACATGAACAACAGGTGGCGCCCCGGGCTCCGCCTTCCGCGGCCTCGGCATACGGCGACGGCCGCCGCCCTCGTGGCGCTCGTGGCCGGTCTGACCGCCGCCCCCGGCGCCGCTCACGACCTGGGCCCGCACAGCGGGCGAACGGAAGCCACCGCGCAGACCGGAGCGGCCCGGACGCAGATCATCTCCCGGCAGCAGCTCACCCTGATCACCGGCGACCGCGTCACGCTGGAGACAGACACTTCGGGCAAGCAGAGTGTGTCGGTCGAGCCCGCCCAGGGCCGCGAACGAGTCGCGTTCATCAAGCGCCAGGCCGGTCGCGACTGGACGGTCATACCCGCCGACACGCTCCCGCTGCTCGCGACGGGCCGCCTCGACAAGGCGCTGTTCAACGTCTCCGCCCTGATCCGGGGCAAGTACGCGCAGCGGTCGAGCCTGCCGCTGATCGTCGAATACACCGGAGACGCGGGCACCGCCCGGCGACAGCTGACCGCCGCCGGCGCCGACACCGTCCGTCCCATCGGCGGGACCTCCTTCGCGACCCTCGGCGAACACCGCGCGGACGCCGCCGGGTTCTGGAAGGGCATCGCCCCCGGCCGGGCGGACGCCCGGTCCTTCGGAGCGGGTGTGCGCCGGGTCTGGCTGGACGGCCGCTCCAGGATCCAGCTCGACAGCACGGTGCCGCGCATCGGCGCCCCGCACGCCTGGGAGAAGGGCTACACCGGCACCGGCGTCAAGGTCGCCGTACTCGACACCGGTTACGACCCCGACCACCCGGACCTCAAGGGCCTCGTCACCGAGTCCGCGAACTTCACCACCGAGCCGAACACCGACGACCTGAACGGTCACGGCACCCATGTGACCTCCACGGTCGCCGGTTCCGGCGCGGCCTCCGACGGCAAGTACAAGGGTGTGGCACCCGGTGTGCAGATCCTGTCCGGCAAGGTGTGCACCGCGGACGGCAACTGCGACAACTCGAACATCGTCGAGGGACTGGCCTGGGCCGCGCAGCACGGCGCCAAGGTGATCAGCCTCAGCCTGGGCGACACGGACACGCCGGAGACCGACGCCCTCGAGGCGATGGTCGACACCGTCACCCGCGACTACGGCACGCTGGTCGTGGCCGCGGCCGGCAACAGCGGCCCCGACAAGGTGTCCTCCCCCGCCTCCGACGACAATGCCCTGGCCGTCGGCGCGGCCGAGGACGACGACGACGTCGCCGTCTTCAGCTCGCTCGGTCCCCGGGTGGGCGACTCCGGACTCAAGCCGGACATCATCGCCCCCGGCGTCAACGTCGTCGCCGCGCGGGCGGGCGGTACCACCGCCGACGACGGCTATGTCGCGATGAGCGGCACCTCCATGGCCACGCCCCATGTGGCCGGCGCGGCAGCCATCCTGTTCCAGGAGCACCCCGACTGGACGGCGGAGCAGGTCAAGCGCCGGCTGATGCAGTCGACCAACGGTGCCAAGGAGCACGGCGCCTACTTCCAGGGCGCCGGACGCGTCGACGTCGCGCGGGCGGTCGACCAGAACGTCGGCGCCGACTCCACGGCGCTGGACTTCGGGCTGATCCGGTGGACGGACGGCAAGCGGCCCCCGGTGACCAAGACCCTCACCTACCGCAACCCGGGCACCGCGCCGGTCACCCTTCGGCTGAAGGACAACCCGAGCAGCGGGAAGAAGGACGTGCCCGCCCCCGCCGGGCTGTTCCGGCTCAGCGCCGACACGGTCACCGTGCCCGCGCACGGAACGGCGGACGTCACTCTCACCGCGTCCCCGGAAGCCGCCACGACGTACGCCGCCTACAGCGGTGTGGTCACCGCGAGCACCGCGGACGGCCAGGTGTCGGTGCGCGTCCCGTTCGGCATGGACGTCGAGCAGCCGTCGTACCACCTGCGCATCGACATGAAGAGCCGCACGGGCGCGGCCCCCGACAACGCGTACCTGCTGGTCAACTCGGCCGACGGCAAGGCGTACGAGGTCGAGGCGCTCGGCAGGAGCAGCACGGTGGTGCGGCTGCCGAAGGACACCTACTCGGTGAGCGGCTTCTACTTCGACGCCTCCTTCACCGAGGGCACCATCGTCGGCGTGCCGAAGGTCGTGATGAGCGCCGACCGGCAGGTGACCATCGACGCCCGGAAGGCGAAGCCCGTCACGGTGTCGGCACCGAGCCGCTCCGCGCGCATCATGTCGGCCGAGATCGGCACCATCAGCATGGCCGACCAGCTGCTCTCGGTCACCATGAACAACGCGATCGGCACCGACCACATCGACGGCGTGTACGCGGTGCCGACGGCCCGGTCAAAGGGTTCGAAGTTCACGTACCTCGTCACCAGCGTCTGGGGCGACCCGGCCGGCCCGGACGGGAACCCCGCCTCGGTCTACTACCTCACGCGACCGGTGCACGGTGCCATCCCGGCGGATCCCGCCTACCACCCCCGCAAGTCGGAACTGGCCAGGGTGAACACCACGTTCGCCGCCACCACGCCGGGGACGACGGCCATGCGCCTCGTGTGGACGTACGTCGACAACATCCGCTTCAGCGGCCGGGCGATGGAGGGGATCCCGGTCCCGGCCCGCCGGGTCGACTACTTCTCGGCGGCCGACGGCCTGCGCTGGCAGACGGCCTTCGACCAGAACAGTTTCCTCGACCCGAACGCGCACGGGCAGAGCTACCTCAGCGACCTGCACGGCTACAAGGCCGGCTCCCAGGTCGAGGAACGCTGG
Organism: Streptomyces sp. NPDC059371; assembly: GCF_042751995.1. Lineage (NCBI taxonomy): Bacteria > Bacillati > Actinomycetota > Actinomycetes > Kitasatosporales > Streptomycetaceae > Streptomyces > Streptomyces sp. NPDC059371. The sequence goes on from NZ_JBHYXD010000008.1 coordinate 169,815, forward strand.
AACGGCGGGATCCAGGCCGTGGGCCTCTCGGACCAGATGGCCGCCTTCCGTGAGGGCGACACGATGTTCCGGCCCTTCCAGTCGGCCGCCAACGGCAACCTCGACCTGGTGGCCGACACCACGTCCGGCCTGCCCGAGGTGAAGCTGTGGCGCGACGGCGAGCTGGTCTCCCAGGACTGGAGCATGAGCGACGTCCCGGCCGACGCCACCCCCGCCGACTACCGCCTGACGGTCGAGCACAACCGTGACATGGCCCCCAGTTCCGTCTCCACGAGTGTGCGGGCGGAATGGCGGTTCCGGTCGGGGACCACGGCGACCCGGCAGGCGCTGCCGCTGTACGCGGTCCGTATGGCGCCGAAGCTGGACGAGTGGAACCGGGCCGAAGCCGGCCGCAAGCTCGACATCCCGGTCCTGATCCAGCGGACGGCCGGCGCCCCGGTGTCGCCCGTCCGCGTCTTCACCACCGAGGTCTCCTTCGACGAGGGGAAGACCTGGCAGTCGGTGCGGGTCAAGGGCTCCGGCATGGAGCGCACCGTGACCGTGGAGGCCCCGCGCCACGCCGCGGGCGGCTCGGTCAGCCTGCGCGTCCACGTCGAGGACACGGCGGGCAACTCCTTCAAGGAGACCGTCATCAAGGGCTACCTGCTCAAGTAGCCGCCTTCGCGGAGTAGTCACGTCCTCGAGTAGCTGCTTCCGCGAGTGGCGCAGCCCGGCCGCAGCGGCCGGACGAACGGGGACAGGGCCCCCCCGCCCCCGCCGCCGGGGCCGGGCGCCGTCCCGGGGG
>NZ_JBHYXD010000009.1:0-43980 GCF_042751995.1 Streptomyces sp. NPDC059371
GTTTCAGCCCCTCCGGCGTTTGAGGAGCGGGGTCTGGGGGGGAGCCCCAGGTATGGGTCGGGTAGGGGCGGAGGGGGCGAGGAACGGCTGGGGCGCGTCCGTGCCGGGGAAGGTGGAAGCGCCGGTTCCACGGGCCGGGGTTCGACCGCCCGTTCACCGGGGCGGCCGGTTCCACGGGCCCGGGGTTCGGCCGCCCGTTCACCGGGGCGGTCTCGACCCCGGGGCTGGTGAAAACTCCAGTGAAAACTACGAGTGGCCCAGTTCCGCCTGGGATTCGTCCGTGGTCGACGGGACCGAACCCGAGTCGGGGGACGGACGCAGCGGGAACGGGTCCACCTGGGTCTCGTCGATCACGGGAAGCGGCGGCCGCGGCGGCGTCGGCATGACGGCAGCCTCGGAGTGCCCCCCACACCCGTAAGCGAGCGACACCACACGCCCGTCCGCGGGCGAGAACTCATTCGCACAAACACCGAACGCCTGCCCGAGCGAGCCCCCGATCCGGTTCAGGAAGCCACAGCTCACGCACGTGGCGGGCGCGGCCTGCGCCATCGCCGTCTTGGCGCCGAACGAGTCCTCCCAGCGGTCGGCCGCGACATGCAGCCCGTACCGGGAGAGCACCCGGGCCCGGCGGAGCCCCAGCTCCTCGGCGACGGCGGCGATCGAGCCCCGGCGCGGAGCCATCGGCAGATGCGCGGGCGTGCCCGCGGTCACCTCGGCGTCCTCCGCCTCCACCAGCTCGGCCATGTCCTCGGAGACCGCGGAGTTCGGCGCGGGCTCGTCCTCGCCGGACCAGCCCGGCTCCAGCCGGAGATCCTCGGCGTCCGTGGGGAGCAGGTCCCCGGGGCCCATGTCGCCGGGGCGGAGCCGCTCGCTCCACGGCACCCACTCCGGGGCCAGCAGAGCGTCCGTACCGGGCAGCAGCACCGTCTCGTCGAGGGTGACGATCTTCGCCCGGGAGGCACGGGCCACGGTCGACGCCCAGCGCCAGCCGCGGTATCCGGGTTCCTTGCACTCGAAGTAGTGCGTGACAACGCGGTCCCCCTCGGAGACCATCCCGAGGTGCTCGCCGACGATGCCGGGGTAGGCGGCTTCCTCGGCTGCCGCGCGGGCGAGGTCGACGGCCTCGGCGCACAGACGGTCCGGGGTGCGGCTTCGCGTTGTCGCTGCGCTCACAGGTATCGCTTCTCTCCTACGCCGTCTCACGGGTGCGCCAGTCCTCGGCGGGGGTGCGGACGGAGCGGACCGGTGGGCCGCGTCGACGTCCGCGCCCGATCGCACTCGGGCGCACCTACGCCATCCATTCTGCGGGATGGCCGAGAGGCGCGCGGCCGAGAACAATCGCCGCAGGCGCGTTACGCACGCTACCTTCTCCTGGCGCCTGGGCCCACACCGGCGGCCCTCTTCGGTGCTCCGTGCCGGGATCTTCGGCGCTCCCCGGCCCCCGGAGTCCGCCACTCCGCCGCGCCGCGCGACGAATGTTTTCCACGCGCCCACCCGTCTCGCCCAGTCCGATGGGCCCCACTCGGCCCCGATACGCGCGGTAACCGCACTACGCACCCCGAACTCGGGGCACTATGACGGAGTGGCGTCCGCAAGGTCACCCCAGGGAGCAACCGGAGTCGGTGGCGCCAAGGGGAGCAACCGGAGTGGCGGATCGGGCCGGGTGACCGGGTCCGTCCGTGCGGTGGGGCGTGCCCTGCACTTCCCCGTGTCGCGGACCGCCCGCGGCATCCGCAAGGCCACGCACGCGCACGGAGCGGGCGAGTCGGGCCTCGGGAAACTGATCGAGCTGCACGCGGTGAACGGCGCCGGCGACGTCATGATCACGGTGGCCCTGGCATCCACCGTTTTCTTCTCCGTGCCGACCGACGAGGCCCGCAGCAGGGTCGCCCTCTACCTGGGCATCACCATGGCGCCCTTCGCCGTCCTCGCCCCCGTGATCGGCCCGCTGCTCGACCGGCTGCCGCACGGCCGGCGGGCCGCGATGGCGGGCTCGATGCTCGCACGGGCGATGCTCGCGCTGATTCTGGCGAGCGCCGTCGTCACCGGCACCTTCGAGCTGTATCCCGCCGCGCTCGGCGTGCTCGTCGCCTCCAAGGCGTACGGCGTGGTGCGCAGCGCCGTCGTACCCCGACTCCTGCCACCCACGTTCTCCCTGGTCAAGGCCAATTCGCGGGTCACTCTGGGTGGACTCCTGGCCACCGGTGTGGCCGGGCCGATCGCCGTCCTGCTCCAGTCGGCGGGCGCGCGCTATCCGCTCTACGGCGCCTTCACGATCTTCATCCTGGGCACATTCCTGTCGTTCTCGCTGCCGCCCAAGGTCGACTCCGCCAAGGGTGAGGACACGGCGCTGCTCGCCGCCGACCCGGACCACCTGCACGGCCCGCGCCTGAAGAAACCCCCGCGCCCCGGGCTGCGGACCGTGGGGACGGCCGTCACCCACGCCCTCGGCGCCAACGCCTCGCTGCGCTGCCTGTCCGGCTTCCTGATCTTCTTCCTCGCCTTCCTGCTGCGCGAGCACCCGCTCGCCGGCAAGAGCGCCGCGGTCTCGCTCGGCCTGGTGGTCGTCTCGGCGGGCGTGGGCAACGCGATCGGCACCGCCGTCGGAGCCTGGCTGAAGCAGCGCTCCCCGGAGATCATCGTCGTGACGGTGGTGGCGGTCGTGGTGGCCGCAGCGATCACGGCGGCGCTCTTCTTCGGCACCCTGATGGTCGCGTGCCTCGCGGCGATCGCCGGCTTCGCCCAGGCTCTCGCCAAGTTGTCCCTGGACGCCCTGATCCAGCGAGACGTCCCGGAACTTGTCCGAAATTCGGCGTTCGCACGCTCCGAGACACTGCTCCAGATGGCCTGGGTGCTCGGCGGAGCCATCGGCATCGCGATGCCTCTCAACGGCCCGCTCGGCCTCTCCGTGGCGGCCGGGATCGTCGCCGTCGGATGGCTGACGACCGTGCGGGGACTGCTCCTGGTGGCTCGGCGCGGGGGATCCGCCCGCAGCCGTGTCTCCTGAGCCGCGCGGGGGCCTCCCACGGCACGCCGCACCCCACGTGGGGGCACCGGTCGGCGTGCCCGATAGCCTTCGGTCATGACCTCCCTGCCCCGCGGCAGAGCCGCCAATGGACAAGGCGCTGCGCGCCGCCGCCGCGCCGTCGCCACGGTCGGCGCCGTTTCCGCCGGACTCCTCGCCCTGTCCGCCTGCGACAAGCCGACCCCGATGGCCACCGTCACGGTCGGAACCAAGTCGGTGAGCTCCGAGGCCGACTGCTACAACGACGGCAACACCCTGAAGACGGACCCGACGAGCTGCCTGCGGTCCAAGGACATCAAGTCCATCACCGTCGACCCCGACGAGACCGTGCGGTTCGGTGTGGACCCGAAGATCGCGGACAAGGGCTGGACGATCCTGATGAACGGGCAGCAGCTTCTGCCCGAGACCACCAACAAGACGTACCTGACGATTCCGGGCAGCGTCTTCTTCAACCAGCAGTACGGCGCCACCGGCAGCTCGACGCTCGTCTCCGTCAAGGAGGGCGACAAGACGGTCACCGGCCTGTGGTCCTTCAAGTTCAAGAAGGACACGGACAACTGATCGCCGCCGCCGGGCCGAGGGTGCTCGTGGCCACCGCCGTCTCCGTGGAGCGGGAAGCGGTGGCCGCGGCGTCGTCCGGCACGGCGCGGGAGATACGGCTCCCGGGGGCGACACTCCACCGGACCGGCGGGCTCGATCTGCTCGCCGCCGGTGTCGGCCCCGCCCTCGCCGCCGCCTCCGTCTCCGCCGCACTGACCGCCGCCGCCCTCGACGGCGCGCCCTACGGCCTCGTCGTCTGCGCGGGGATCGCCGGCGGGTTCCAGCCCGGGGCGCCCCTGGGCTCGCTCGTGGTCGCCGACGACATCGTCGCGGCCGACCTGGGCGCCGAGACGCCGGAGGGGTTCCTTCCGGTCACCGAGCTCGGCTTCGGAACCGTCAGCCACCGACCTCCGGAATCACTCGTACGAGAGATCGCGGCCGCCACCGGCGCCCGCACCGGCACCGTCCTCACCGTGTCGACCGTGACCGGCAGCGCGGCACGCGCCGCCGAACTGCGCGCCCGGCACCCGCGCGCCCTCGCCGAGGCGATGGAGGGTTTCGGAGTGGCCGAGGCGGCCGGCGCGCACGGTGTGCCGGTGCTGGAGATCCGCGCAGTGTCCAATCCCGTCGGCCCGCGGGACCGCGCCGCGTGGCGCATCGGCGAAGCCCTCGCGGCCCTCACCGGGGCATTCGGGAAGCTGGGGCCCCTCCTGGAGAGTTGGAACCCACATGAGCGCACTGCCTGAATCCGCCGAAGCCCTGCGGATCGCCTACTCGCCCTGCCCCAACGACACGTTCGTCTTCGACGCCTGGGCGCACGGCCGTATCCCGGGGGCACCCTCGCTGGACGTGACCTTCGCGGACATCGACATCACCAACGGCATGGCCGAGCGCGGCGAGTTCGACGTGCTGAAGGTGTCGTACGCCGTGCTGCCGTACGTCCTCGACGACTACGCGCTGCTGCCGTGCGGCGGCGCGCTCGGGCGGGGCTGCGGTCCGCTGGTGCTGACGAAGGAGGCCGGCACTGGGGGCACCTCCCTGCTCGAGCGAAGCCGAGAGCCCGGGGGACTGACGGGCCGTACGGTCGCCGTGCCGAGCGAGCGGTCGACGGCGTATCTGCTGTTCCGGCTGTGGGCGGCGGAAACGGTGCCCGGCGGGGTCGGCGAGATCGTGGTCATGCCGTTCCACGAGATCATGCCCGCCGTACGGGACGGGAAGGTCGACGCGGGGCTCGTCATCCACGAGGCGCGTTTCACGTACCAGAACTACGGGCTGCACAAGCTCGCCGACCTGGGCGAGCACTGGGAGCGGACCACCGGGCTGCCGATCCCGCTGGGCGCGATCATCGCCAGGCGGTCGCTGGGAACCGAGCGGCTCCTGGAGCTCGCCGAGGCCGCCCGCGCCTCGGTCCGCGCCGCCTGGGACGACCCCGAGGCCTCCCGCGCCTACGTCCTGGAGCACGCCCAGGAGATGGACCCGGCCGTCGCGGACCAGCACATCGGCCTGTACGTCAACGAGTTCACGGCCGATCTGGGCGAGCCCGGATACGCGGCGGTCCGCGGGCTGCTCACCCGTGCGGCGGCCGAGGGGCTGGTGCCGCCCCTCGGACCGGACGCGCTGGCGTTTCCCTGATCCCCGGTTCTCGCCCGGGCCTCACACGTCGAGCTGGTCGGCGACCGCGCGCAGCAGACCGGCGATCTGCTTTCCGGAGGTCTTGTCCGGGTAGCGGCCCTGTTCCAGGGTGGGCGTGATGTTTTCGAGCAGGGTCGTCAGGTCCTGGACGATGGACGCCAGTTCGTCCGGTTTACGGCGCTGGGCGGCCGCGACCGACGGGGCCGGTTCCAGAAGGGTCACCGAAAGGGCCTGGTCGCCGCGCTGACCGGCGACGACGCCGAACTCGACACGCTGGCCGGGCTTGAGGGCGTCTACTCCGGCGGGCAGGACCGAGGAATGGACGAAGACGTCGCCGCCGTCGTCACGGGAGAGAAAGCCGAAGCCCTTCTCAGTGTTGAACCACTTGACCTTGCCAGTCGGCAAAGCACACGCTCCCTCTATCGGTCCCGGACGCTCCTGGAGGCCGGTGCACCCTTACTGAACTGCCGTCATGACAGCCTACCGGGGGTCTCTCCAGCAGAACACGCCTTAAAACGGGAGTGAGCCCCAACCAGTACGGCAAGGGCTCAAAGTGGTTGGAGAGGTTTAGTCTCCCTCGGCTTCTCCCTTGATACGGAAGACCGTTGCCCGCCCGATGCCGTGCCTGGCGGCGACAGGATCTCCCCGGGCTTCGCCAGAGCATCGATGATCTTGTTTCGCTGCTCCGCTTGCGCGTTGCGACTGAAGACCTTTTGAACCCTCTTCACGCCAATACGGTCGGGAAAGAGTTCTTCAGCCATGGTCTGGATATCTCCAAGGTCCATGACCAGTCCGGCCGTGCTCTCGTCGGCTCCCTTGCTCCATCCCCAGACCTTGATCCGATAGGCCCTCAGGAACTCCCTGCGGTCTTCCTGGTCCTTGGCTTCCCAGACCTCTCCGTACTTCCTCCCCGTGGCCTTGACACCCGGGTGCGCCCTCTCCGCTTCCTGCTTCGCGAGTAGCGAGACTTTGGCAGAGAGCCCCTTGTGCATACGGCGGTAGGACTCTTCCTGCCCCTCTCCGTCGTACTCTCCTGACAGGAAGTCAGCTTCCAGCTTCTCCAGCCGTGTCCTTGCCGACTGGAGTTCCCTTGCCTGAGAGGGTCCGACTCCTGCCCGCTCGTACATGTCCCACCGGCCCACGCTCCCCTGGATCTGCTGGTCGACCCAAGCGTCCAGGATGTCAGCGCGTACGGAGAAACCCTCTGCGCACGTGCCGCCCTTGAACTTGGCGGAGCAGCGGTAGTACCTGCGCCCCGGAACCCTGGTGCCGTCCTTTTTGACGTGTCCGGAGTTCAGAAGAGAGGTAACGGCCGCTCCACACGCTCCGCACCGTGCGATGCCGGCCAGAAGGCTCCTGGTGCTGACGCGCTTCTCTGCTCCCTCCGTCCTGGGAGCCTGCTTGATCCGGTCCACCAGGTCTGTCCACTCGTCCATCGTGGCCAGCGGCTTCTCAGGGAGGATCACAGGCTCTCCCTGGTCGTCCAGGACAGCCTCTCCCTTGTACGTGTAGAGACCGGGGACCCATGAGGAGCGGATGAACTTGTTGATGATCATGGACTGCCATTGAGTCCCCTTGGTCTTCTCCCCCTTGAGCTTCCGCAGGTGGTCTCCCCACGTGCGTACACCTCTGGCGTTGAAGTCCCGTGCGATCCGGTGTGTGGACTGTCCCTCACGGATGCGCTGGAAGATCTCTTCCACGTAGGGGTAGAAGTCCTGGTCGATCTCCAGGATCTTGCGCTTCCCGCCCTCAACAGCCTTGATGCTGTAGCCGGTTGGCGGAGCACCTACCAGCCAGGAACGGTTCTCAAGACGGCTCTGTACGCCGTTGATGATGCGGGCCTGGATCGTGTCCCACTCAGCCTCGGCGAAGACGGCTGTCATGCGAGCCATCATCTTGCCCTGAGGAGTGGAGAGGTCGAACCCCTCCTCCACGCACACGATGAACTTCCCGTTCTCCTGCGCCCACTCCAACAGTTCGTTGAAGTGCATCGAGCGTCGGGTGAGCCTGTCCATCTTGGCTGCGATCAGGACGTCGAACTCATCCGCCCTGGACGTGAGCCACTTGCCCAGCTTGGGACGCTTGAACGGGGAGATGGATCCTGAGACATCCGTGTCCTCCGCCTCCCCCACCAGAAGGCCGGCCAGCAGCGGAGAGGCCACGTGGTGACGGATCACGCCACGCTGCCACTCGATGGACGTCGAGCTGTCCGAGTCGGCAGAGAGGCGCAGGCACGAGACGTAGCGCAGACCTGCTGTCCGGCCAGAGGAATTCGTCATGGGAGCGAGGCTAGCGAAATCTGTGTGCCTGGGTAACCGACTCGTCTTTGCCGGTGGGCACGCCTGTCCTCGTCCTCGTACTCGTCGGAGACTTCTCGGGGAACGGCTCGGATGGGGCCAATGGTCCGTCGGCTCGTGACAAGACGTCGCTGGATTGTTCCTTCGCGCAGGGAACTACCCTGGCGGGGTGCGTGACAAAACCCAAGCGAATTCCCCTGAAGCCGGTGACGGGCTGATCCGTGCCGGTGCCATCGTGTTCTTCATCGGAGCGTTGGCCACACTGGTCACCGTGGCCCCGCTGCTGTTCGGCACGAAGCCCTTTCCGTTCTACATGTTCGGCTTGAGCATGCTCATGGGCGTCGGATTCCTGCTGGCCGGCGCGGGCGTGCTCCAGTCCGCCGCGCAGGGCCGCCGCCGCGCCCGAGCCGCCCGTTCCTGACGGCGGTCGTTTCCGACGCGGTCGCCCCTGACGGCGGTCGCCCCTGAAGGCAGCGGCGGTTCGGGCCGGTGCCTGGTCCGGCATGCCCTCAGCGGTGGTTCTCCAGCCATGCCGGGAACTCGGTGAGATCGCCGAGGACGACGTCCGCGCCCGCCGCGCGCAGTTCCTCCGCGTCGCACGGCCCGGTCGCCACGGCCACGCTGTACGCCTGTGCCGTGCGCGCCCCGCGTACGTCGCCGGTGTGGTCGCCGACGTACACGCTCGCGCCGTGCTCGCGCAGCGCGACCGCCTTCTGCTCGGCCCACAGGTTGCCGACCACTTCGTCCGCCTCGATGGCGAGGTGGTCCAGGTGCAGCCTGGCGTTGGGCTCCCACTTCGCGGTCACGACGACCGCGCGGCCGCCCGCCGCCTGTACCGCCGTGACGGCCTCGCGCGCGCCGGGCATCGCGAGCGTGCCGGTGATCGCGTGCTCCGGGTACATCTCGCGATAGAGACCGGCCATCGCCGCTATGTCCTCGGCCGGGAACCAGTGGGCGAGTTCCTGCTCCAGCGGGGGCCCGAGCCGCGTGACCACGAGATCGGAGTCGATGTACGTCCCCGTCCGTGCCGCCATCGCCTCGAAGCAGGCGTGGATCCCGGGACGGGAGTCGATCAGGGTCATGTCGAGGTCGAAGCCGACGGTCAGCGCAGGTGAGGTCATCCCAGGTGAGGTCATATGCGCCATTGTGCCCAGACCCCCGGGAGACCGGTCCACGCCTTTTCGCCGAGGCCGGGCGTCAGCGCCTTCGCTGGGAGCGCCAGACCAGGTACAGGGCCGAGGCGATCGCCGCGCCGCGGACGACGAAGGGCCAGGTCTCGGCCATCGCCTCGTTCATGTGGCCCGCGGCGACGGGGTCGCCCCACCGGCCGACCGAACGGCCCCAGAGCCAGACGATGCCGACCGTGGCGGACAGTCCCGGCAGGACGAGGACGGCCCACTTCGACTCCGCCCGGGTCAGCCGGCGCGAGCCGTAGGCGATCAGCCAGCCGAGGCCGAGCGCGAACCAGTTGCCGAGGACCGCGCCCGCGACGAGGAGGGCGGCGGCGAGCAGGAGCAGCGGGTTGGTGTAGCCGCCGAGTCGCGGGAGGAGCCGGCGGGGCAGGCGGCGTGCGGGGGTGGCCTCGGCGGCCGGCTCGTCCTCGGGGTCCGGTGCCGCCGTCTCCTCGGCCGGGTTCGTCTCCTTCCCGGAGCCGCCGCCCTTGTCCCCCGGCGGCGGCTTGAGCAGTTCGGGGATCTCCACGCCGCCGACGAACCCCGGCACGCTGTCTCCGAGTCCGAAGGGGCTGTCGGTGCCGCGCCACCAGTCGGGCCGGGTCGCGCTGTCGCCCAGTTCGGCCGCGCTCGCCAGATGGGGCGGGGACGGCACGTCGGCGGCGGCGCTCTCGGCGGGCCGCTCCTGGGCCGGGCGGGGGCGGGGGACGACGCGGCGCAGTCCCTTGGGGCGCTCCTGCGGTTCGGCGGCGGCGCGCTGGGAGGGCACGGCGGCCCGGGTCCGGGCGCCGGACTCGCCGTCCCGGGTGCCCCGTCCGGCCGCCGCGACGATCTCGTCGGGGGTGCCGAGGCGGTCGAGGATGCGGCGGACCGCGGCGGGGGTGTCTGCGCCGGCTCCGGCCCGGCGGCGGCCGATCTCCTCGCGCAGTTCCGTGACCAGGCGCATGCGGGTGCCCGACGGCAACTGGCGCTGATGGGCCAGGTCGCCGACCCGGCTCAGGTAGTCGAAGACAAGCTGGTCGCTCTCGATCCCCACGAAGTCCCCTCCGGGGCCGGTGCGTTGGATACCCCGTGGGGACGAAGGTACCGGTTTTCCCCCGTGCGAGAGCGTCCGGTCCGGGGCTCGGCCTGCCGTGCGAGGCGCGCCGTCCCGCCGGGGTCCGGGCACCGGGAGACGTGCGGGACGCCGGGGCGGGCCACCGACGGACGCGCGGGACGCGGGAGCCGGGCACCGGGAGACGTGCACGGTGAACGGGGGCCGGGCACCGGGAGACGCGCGGAACGCCGGGGCGGGCCACCGGTGGACGCGCGGGACGCGGGAGCCGGGCACCGGGAGACGTGCAGGGTGCAGGGGACCGGCCGCCGGGAGACGTGCGGAACGCCGGGGCGGGCCACCGGTGGACGCGCGGGACGCAGGAGCCGGCACCGGGAGACGTGCGGGACCCCGGGGCGGGCCACCGGCGGATGCGTGGGACGCGGGAGCCGGGCACCGGGAGACGTGCAGGGTGCCGGGGGGGCCGGGCACCGGGAGACGTGCGGGACATCGGAGAACGGTCGCCGGGAGACGTGCGGGGGGCCGGGGCGGGCGGGAATGTGACGACAGGTCCTGGATCGCGGGGCCGCCCGGCGGTCCACCGGCCGGGGGCCGGGTCCGGCGGGCGTGCCACCCGCTACCGTTGACAGGATGAGCCCCGAGACGACCGCCCCGCGGTCCCTGGCGGAAGCACTCCGCGCGCGGGACGACGCCTCGCTGTCCGCCCTCCTGCGGTCCCGGCCGGACCTGATCACCCCCGTCCCCACGGATCTCACCCAGCTCGCCACACGGGCGGGCACCCGGGCGTCGGTCGTACGCGCCCTGGAGCGTCTGGACCGCTTCACGCTCCGGACGGCCGAGGCGCTGGCGGTGGCGCGGGAACCGGCGACCTACGACGAACTGCTCGGGCTGCTGGCGGGCGACGACGGCGACCCGGCGGTCACGGCGGCCTTCCCGCACGCGCTCGGGACACTGCGCGAGCAGGCGCTCCTGTGGGGGCCCGACGACCGGCTCCGGCTCGTCCGCACGGCACGTGAACTGCTCGCCCCCTCCCCTCAGCACCCGTCCCCGACGGGGCTCGGACCGACCGTCGGCGAGGCCACCGCGGGCATGTCGCCGGGACGCATCCAGGAGATCGTGGCCGCGGCGGGGCTGGCGTCCACCCATGACGCCGTGTCGGCGGTGGCCTCGCTGAGCGGCCTGTTCTCCGACCGGAGCCGGATGTCGGCACTGCTGGACGAGGCGCCCGCCGATGCGGTGGAGGTGCTGTCCCGGCTGGTGTGGGGTCCGCCGTACGGGCAGGTGACGGCCGAACCCGCGGCGCATCTGCGCTGGCTGATCACGCGGGGGCTGCTGCTGCCGACGGCGCCGGGCACGGTCGTGCTGCCCCGGGAGGTCGCCCTGCATCTGCGGGCGGGCCGCGCGCACCGGGTGACCGAACCGTCGGCGCCCGCGGTCGAGGCCGCGACGTCCCACCGTCCACAGGCTGTGGACGCCGCCGCGGCCGGTCAGGCGTACACGACGCTGGCGACCGTCGAGGAACTGCTGAAGGACTGGCACGAGGGCGGCCCCGCCGTGCTGCGCGCGGGCGGTCTGAGCGTGCGGGACCTGAAGCGGACGGCGGTGGCGCTCGACGTACCCGAACCGGTCGCCGCGTTCTGGGTGGAACTCGCCTACGCGGCGGGCCTGGTGGCCTCGGACGGCGAGGCGGACGAACGCTACGCGGCGACACCCGCGTACGACACGTGGCTGGAGCTGCCCGCCGCGGAGCGCTGGGCGCGGCTGGCCACGGCGTGGCTCACGGCGACCCGTACGGCCGGTCTCGTCGGCGGACGGGACGCGAAGGACCGTACGCTCTCGGCGCTCGGCCCGAACCTCGACCGCTCCGCGGCACCCGAGGTCCGCCACCGTGTCCTCGCCCTGCTCGCCGAGCTCCCCGAGGGCGCCTCCCCCGACCCGGACTCGCTCCTCGCCCGGCTGTACTGGGAACGGCCCTCGCGCAGTGTCCGGCCCTCACCGGACGACCTGCGGGCCCGGCTGGCCCGCTGGACGCTCTCCGAGGCGGAGCTGCTCGGGGTGACCGGCCGGGGCGCGCTGTCCGCGCAGGGGCGGGCGCTGATGGGCCTGCCCGCCCCGGCGGCCGCGCGGGAGGCGGAGCCGGACGGTCCGGGCGACAAGCTTCCCGCGCACAAGCGGCGCTCCCCGGTGGCCGCCGCCGTGACGGCTGCCGTGACGTCCTCCCCCGCCGAGCAGGCCGCGGCGGCGGCTCGGGCGGTCGCCCTCCTCGCGCCGCTGCTGCCCGAGCCGCTCGACCACGTCCTGCTCCAGGCGGATCTGACGGCGGTCGCGCCCGGCCCGCTGGAGCGTCCGCTGGCCGACACGCTCGGGGTGCTCGCGGACGTCGAGTCCAAGGGCGGGGCGACGGTCTACCGCTTCACCCCGGCCTCGGTGCGGCGGGCGCTCGACGCGGGCCGTTCGGCGTCCGACCTGCACGCGTTCCTCGCCGCCCACTCCCGTACGCCGGTCCCGCAGCCCCTCGCCTACCTGATCGACGACATGGCGCGCCGGCACGGTCATCTGCGGATCGGGTCGGCGTCGGCGTACGTCCGCTGCGACGACGAGGCGGTGCTCAACGAGATCCTCGCCGACAAGCGCTCCCAGGAGTTCGGGCTGCGGCGGATCGCGCCGACGGTGCTGGTCGCGCAGACCGACCCGTCGAACCTCCTGACCGGCCTGAGGACGATGGGCTTCGCGCCGGCCGCCGAGTCGGCGGAGGGCGACGTGCTGATCAGCCGGGCCCACGCCCACCGCACCCCGCCGCGCACGGCGCCCGAGCCCGTCCCGGACGGCCCGCCGGTCCCCGACGCCACGCTCCTGGGTGCCGCGGTCCGCGCGATCCGGGCCGGTGACCTCGCCTCCACGGCTCCGCGCAAGGACGACCCGGCCGCCGGGCGCCCCGGCAACGGCGCCCTGCCCCGCACCAGCTCCGCCGAGACCCTCGCGACCATGCAGGCCGCCGTCATGACGGGCGAGGCGGTGTGGATCGGCTACGTCAACGCCGAGGGCGCGGCCAGCCAGCGCGTCATCGCCCCCATCAGGGTCGAGGGCGGCTTCGTGACGGCGTACGACCACACGGCGGACGAGGTCCGCACCTATCCGCTGCACAGGGTCACGGGGGTCGCGGAGCTCGCCGACGACCAGCCGTGACCGCCCGCCGGTAGGGCACACTGGACGTTTGGCCGAGCATCCGCGCCGGGTGCCGCCACCACGAAAGGGACGGGTGTGAACGGACCCCTCATCGTCCAGTCCGACAAAACGCTGCTGCTGGAAGTCGATCACGATCTGGCCGACGCCTGCCGTCGGGTCATCGCCCCCTTCGCCGAGCTGGAGCGGGCGCCCGAGCACATCCACACCTACCGGGTGACCCCGCTCGGCCTGTGGAACGCGCGGGCCGCCGGGCACGACGCCGAGCAGGTCGTGAACGCGCTGGTGGAGTTCAGCCGCTATCCGGTCCCGCACGCGCTGCTCGTGGACATCGCCGAGACGATGGACCGCTACGGACGCCTCACGCTGAGCAAGCACCCGGCCCACGGGCTCGTCCTGACCACCACCGACCGGCCCGTCCTCGAAGAGGTGCTGCGCTCCAAGCGGATCGCCCCGCTCGTCGGCAACCGGATCGACCCGGACACCGTGGCCGTGCACCCCTCCGAGCGAGGCCAGATCAAGCAGACCCTGCTGAAGCTGGGCTGGCCGGCCGAGGACCTCGCCGGGTACGTCGACGGCGAGGCGCACGCCATCGAGCTCGACGAGACCGGCTGGGCGCTGCGGCCCTACCAGCGGCAGGCCGTGGAGAACTTCTGGCACGGCGGCTCCGGTGTGGTCGTGCTGCCCTGCGGCGCGGGCAAGACGCTGGTCGGGGCCGGTGCGATGGCGGAGGCCAAGGCGACCACGCTCATCCTCGTCACCAACACCGTCTCCGCCCGGCAGTGGAAGCACGAGCTGGTGAAGCGGACCTCGCTGACCGAGGACGAGATCGGCGAGTACAGCGGCACCCGTAAGGAGATCCGTCCGGTCACCATCGCCACCTACCAGGTGCTGACGACCCGGCGGAAGGGCGTCTACCCGCACCTGGAGCTCTTCGACTCCCGCGACTGGGGCCTCATCCTCTACGACGAGGTCCATCTGCTGCCCGCGCCGGTCTTCAAGTTCACCGCCGACCTCCAGGCCCGGCGCCGGCTGGGGCTGACCGCCACGCTGGTACGGGAGGACGGGCGCGAGTCGGACGTCTTCTCGCTCATCGGGCCCAAGCGGTTCGACGCGCCCTGGAAGGAGATCGAGGCGCAGGGCTACATCGCGCCGGCCGACTGTGTGGAGGTGCGGGTGAACCTCACCGACTCCGAGCGGCTCGCGTACGCCACCGCCGAGAACGAGGAGAAGTACCGCTTCTGCGCCACCACCGCGACCAAGCGCAAGGTGACCGAGGCGCTGGTGCGCAGGTTCGCCGGTCAGCAGATCCTCGTGATCGGCCAGTACATCGACCAGCTCGACGAGCTGGGTGAACACCTGAACGCACCCGTGATCAAGGGCGAGACCAGCAACGCGCAGCGGGAGAAACTGTTCGACGCCTTCCGGGAGGGCGAGATCAGCGTGCTCGTCGTGTCCAAGGTCGCGAACTTCTCCATCGACCTGCCGGAGGCCACGGTGGCCATCCAGGTGTCGGGGACCTTCGGCTCCCGCCAGGAGGAGGCCCAGCGTCTGGGCCGTGTCCTGCGCCCGAAGGCCGACGGCCACAAGGCTCACTTCTACTCCGTGGTGGCCCGCGACACGATCGACCAGGACTTCGCCGCCCACCGCCAGCGCTTCCTCGCGGAACAGGGCTACGCCTACCGGATCATGGACGCCGACGAGATCCTGGCCGACACCGAGTAGCCGTCCGGCAGGCAGTCTCACCGCCTCCGCCGACCCTTCGGCCCCGGCCGGGGACATTCCCAGCCCCTCCGACGCCGGCAAGATTTCAGCCCCTCCGGCGTTCGAGGAGCGGGGTCCGGGGCGGAGCCCCGGGGGCGGTAGGTCAGACGGGGCCGAGCCGTCTGTCGGGGGGCCCGGACCGGAGTCCTGGCGGGCCCGGGGCAAAGAGGCGTCAGCGGCGCCGAACGCCCGCTTCTTCGCCGTACTCGCCGAGCAGAACGACCTCGACGGCCGCGCGCCCGAACACCTTGACGGCCTTCAGCGCGTCGCCGAAGCGATGGCGGTGCTGGATGGAGGTGACGGCCGTCGCGCCACGCGCGACAGGCCCGGGATGGGCAGGACCTGGGGTGAAAGTGGCTGCGCTCATATCTCCATGGTGCGGCCACACCGACCCGAACGGCGTCGGTCCATGGACCGAACCTCGCCCACCCCTCAGGTACCGCTCCGGGCCACCCGCCGTACGCCTCACGACGGACCCCTCCCCCTAGGGACTCCCGGGCCGGACCCTGAGGCGCCACACGGCCGCCGGAAGGACGCGGCGCCCGGGCGCCGGAAAAACCATTGGCCCCGGCATCCACCCTTCGCCTAGAATCTTCGGTCTTGCCCGCCTCCCTCGACGGAGTGCCGCCGCCCGGCCGGAAACCGGACGGCACCCGGATTCCCCACGGAATCCGCAGGGAATCCCGGCGGATTCCCGACGGAATCCGTGGCGATTCACGATCTGCATCACTCACGCAGCACTGCCAAAGCACCACGGCACTCCCGCAGCACCCCCACAGCAGGTTTCCCGGAGGCAATTCCCCGTGTCCACCCTGTCCGAAGGTCCGTCCGGCGCCCCTTCCGAGTCCGACGATCCCCTCTCCCGCGAGCGCTCCCACCTCACCCACTCCCGTTCGGCGCTCCGCGCGATGCGTGAGGACGCGGAGAACCTCGACATCCGCGACGTCACCGCGAACTGGGTGAACGCCGAGGTGCTGCACCGCCAGATCACCGAGCGCATCAAAGCCCTCGCCGACCTCAGCCACACCCCGCTCTTCTTCGGGCGGCTCGACTATCTGCACGCCCCGGGCTCCGACCTGGCGGAGGGCGCCGAGGGCGAGCGGTTCTACATCGGGCGACGGCATGTCCACGACGCCGACGGCGACCCCATGGTCATCGACTGGCGCGCGCCGGTGTCACAGCCGTTCTACCGGGCCTCGAAGAAGGACCCGATGGACGTCGGGCTGCGCCGACGGTTCGGCTACACCGCAGGCGACCTCACGGCGTACGAGGACGAGCACCTCTCCGACCCGGGCGAGGCGGCGGCCACCAGCAAGCTGCTCCAGCAGGAGATCGAGCGCCCGCGCGTCGGCCCGATGCGCGACATCGTGGCGACCATCCAGCCCGAACAGGACGAGATCGTACGGTCCGGGCTGTCCGGTTCGGTCTGTGTGCAGGGAGGTCCCGGCACCGGAAAGACCGCCGTCGGCCTGCACCGGGTCGCCTATCTGCTGTACGCGCACCGGGAACGGCTCGCCCGCACCGGCACCCTGGTGATCGGACCGAACAAGTCCTTCCTGCACTACATCGAGCAGGTCCTCCCGGCGCTGGGCGAGCTGGAGGTCAGGCAGGCGACCGTCGACGACCTCGTCGGGCATGTCGAGGTGCGCGGAAGCGACGACGCGCCGGCGGCCGTGATCAAGGGCGACGCCCGGATGGCCGAGGTGCTGCGCCGGGCCGTGCGCTCGCACGTGACCGTCCCCACCGAGCCCGTGATGGTGGTCAGGGGGTCACGGCGCTGGCGCGTTCCCGCGTACGAGCTGGAGGAGATCGTCCGGGAGCTGCTGGAGCGGGACATCCGGTACGGCGCCGCCCACCAGGCCCTTCCGCAGCGGATCGCGCACGCCGTGCTGGTCCAGATGGAGCGCTCCGGTGAGGCGCCGGACGACCGGGTGCAGGACGCCGTCGCCCGCAACCCCGCCGTGAAGGCCGCCGTGAAGGCGATCTGGCCGCAGGTCGACCCCGCGAAGCTGGTGCTGCGGCTGCTGACCGACGCCGGGTTCCTCGCCGCGCACGCGGAGGGGCTGCTGGACGAGGCCGAGCAGAAGGAGATCCTCTGGGCGAAGCCGGTGCGCAGCGTGAAGAGCGCGAAGTGGTCGGCCGCCGACGCCGTGCTGATCGACGAGGCCACCGATCTCGTCCAGCGCACCCACTCCCTCGGGCACGTGGTGCTCGACGAGGCGCAGGACCTGTCGCCGATGCAGTACCGCGCCGTGGGCCGGCGCTGTACGACGGGGTCGGCGACCGTGCTCGGGGACCTGGCGCAGGGGACGACCCCGTGGGCGACCCGGAGCTGGGAGGAGGCCCTAGGGCATCTGGGCAAGGGCGACGCGATCGTCGAGGAGCTGACCGCGGGTTTCCGTGTCCCCACGGACGTCATCACCTACGCGTCCCGGCTGCTGCCGCACATCGCGCCCGGTCTCACGCCGGTCGCCTCGGTGCGTGAGAACCCGGGCTTCTTCGAGGTGCGCGCGCGTACGGCGGACGCCGACGTCCTGGGCGCGGTGGAGGAACTGCTGGCCCAGGAGGGGTCGGTCGGACTGATCGCCGCCGACGCCCGGATCCCGGTGCTCGCCGAGGCGCTGACGGCGGCCGGGCGGACGTACATCGGTCCGGGCGAGGAGACGACGGCCGAGACCCGGCTGACGCTGGTGCCGGCCTCCCTCGCGAAGGGCCTGGAGTACGACTACGTGGTGCTGGACGAGCCGGGCGCCGTCGTGGACGGCGAGCCGGACGAGCGCACCGGGCTGCGCCGCCTGTACGTGGCGCTGACCCGGGCGGTCTCGGGGCTGATCGTGACCCACGCGGCCCCGCTCCCGGCCGAACTGGCCTGACCGGCCGACGACCCGGCGCGGACCCGGGCGCCCCCGGTACGGACGCGGACGGCCCCCGGCACGGATGCCGGGGGCCGTGAACCGATGTGCGCGAGGGGCTACTTGAACTTTCGGCTGGTCGCCAGGTAGACCTGCTTGGCGTTCTCGCCGAGGCGCGGCCCGGTGATGAACGTCTTGCGGTCGCTCAGGGAGTTGTTGGAGACCAGATAGGTCCGGCCGTTGTGGCTCATGAACCAGGGCCCGCCGGACGCGCCGCCGTTCATGGTGCAGCCGATCATGTACTGGGCGGGGACGTTGCTCGCGAGCACGAACCGCTTGGTGGCGCCGTGGCAGTCGTACATCTTCGAGCCGTCGTAGGGCGCCTCGGCCGGGTAGCCGCGGACCTTCATGGACGCGACCTTGTTGGCGGCCGGCGCGGCGAACCACACCGGCAGGGCCGAACCGAGCTGCTCCTGAAGGGACTTGCCGCCGCTCTCGGGCTTGACGTGGAGCACGGCGTAGTCGTATCCGGAGGCCGCGTTGCCGGTGTGGCCGCCGCCCTTCATCCACTGGGAGGACGTGGTGGCCCAGTCGGCCCACCAAATGCCGTAAGGGGAGACGGACTTGGCGCGCGGGTTGGTGATCTGCCGGTTGGTCAGGCTCGCGCTGTTGTTGTACGAGGGGACGAAGGCGATGTTGCGGAACCAGCCGCCGCCCTTGCCCGCGTGCACGCAGTGACCCGCGGTCCACACCAGGTTGGACTTGCCGGGGTGCGCCGGGTCGGTGACGACGGCGGCCGAGCAGACCATGTTGCCCTGGGGCGAGGAGAAGAACATCTTGCCGACGGGCGGCGCGTAGTGGTGATAGGTGCTCTTGACCTTGGCGGCGGTCTGCTTCGTCACCTTGCCGTCGGGCAGGTAGGAGGTGGCGCCGCTGCCGGAGCCCGAACTGGTGCTGCCCGCCCGGACGACGGGGATGCCGGCCTTGGCCTGGGCCATCTTCTCCGGCGACCAGAAGTCCTTGATGTACGGGTTGGCGAAGTCCTCCGCCTTGGAGGCCCAGTCGCTGTAGTCCTGCCACCCCCCGTTCTTCCACTTGTCCAGGGCGGCGCCGCCGAGTTCGGTGGGAAGGCCGTCGGGCAGCTTGTAGCCGCCGAGCGAGGCGGAGCCGTCGTCCTGGCCGGTGTCGACGCCCTTGTCGGCCTGGGCGGACGACGAGGGCCGCGCGGCGGCTCCCTCGTCGTCCTTCTTGCTGTCACAGGCCGTGGTGGTGATCATGACGGCCGCGATCACGGCGGCGGCCGCCGCGAGCGTGCGGCTGCGTATGGATGGCATGAAGCCCTGTCCCCCTGATGCTGCTGTGCTGCCGCACCGCGTTCTCCGGCACGCACATCCGTGTGATTGTCATGCCCCGGGCGATCGAGGCAGATCAAATATGCACGCGAAAAGCCGTGCGGTGATCGGCACGTGACTCTCACAACACAACAACTACGAGGCGGAGATGGATCCGTGACCTCCCGGACCGGAGAACCGGCCGCCTACGCGTCGACGGCGGTCCGCCACTCCCGCACCGACTCCGCGGAGACCGGCCCCGTCCAGCCCTCCGGACGCGCGGCACCGCCGATGTGGAAGGCGTCGAGACCCGCCGCGCGCAGCTCCGGCAGATGGTCGAGGCGCAGCCCCCCGCCGACCATGATCCGCGGCTCGTACCCCGGTTCACCGCGGCGGGCGGCCTCGGCCGCGAGGACGGAGAGCCCGTCGTCGACACCCGCCGGGGACCCGGCGGTCAGATAGGCGTCGAGGCCGGGCAGGTCACCGAGCTGCTTGCGCAGCGCGTCCCGGTCGGCGGCGCGGTCGATCGCGCGGTGGAACGTCCAGCGGCAGCCGTCCAGTTCGGCGACGATCCGCTCGACGGCGGCCAGGTCGGGACCCCCGTGCTCGTCGAGGAAGCCGAGCACGAACTCGTCCGCGCCCGCGTCCCGCAGCCCGCCCGCGGCCCGTACGAGGGCGTCGACGCCCGCCGTGCCGCCCGCCGAGAAGCCGTCGGACAGGCGCAGCATCACGCGCAGCGCGATGTCGACGGAAGCGCGGATCCCGGCGAAGGTCTCCACCGACGGGGTCAGTCCGTCGGCCGCCATGTCCGTGACCAGCTCCAGCCGGTCCGCACCGCCGGCCTGAGCGGCGACCGCGTCCTCCACGCCGAGGGCGATCACCTCCAGGACCGCGCTCTTCCGCTCAGTCATCGGACCTCTTCCCTTGGGCCGCTATAGGTCTAGTCCAATCCAAGAGTACGCGGGTGGGGACGGGGGTGCGAGAAGATCCCGTCCGGCGTTCTAGTTGATCTTTCATATAACCTCCTCGCGTGTGAAGATCATGTGATGGCCGTGTGGAGGGGTGGGGCAGTGCGACGACGTGGGTGGGGTGCGGCCGTTCTGGCGCTCGCGGCGGTCTCCGGAACCCTGGTGGTCCAGGGGACCGGCGGCGGGACCGGCGGGAACGACGGCGCATCCGGGCCGATCCGCACGCGTACGACGACCGCCGCGCTGACCGTGGCCGACGGCGGCACGTCCGCACGCCTGGACCGGCGGGACACCGCTCCCTTCAGCATGCTCGGGATCACCTGGGCCGAGCCGTCCGCACGGGTGACCGGCACGATCGAGGTCCGGACCCGGGACACCGCGCGCCACGCGTGGTCCGAGTGGCTGCGGCTGGACGGTGACAGCGGCGAGGGCGAGGAGGGCGCGTCCCGCGGCGGCACCGCTCCGGCGTGGGTGGGCCCGTCCGACGGGGTGCAGGTGCGGATGTCCGGCGCGCCGTCGCCGCGGCTGCCCGCGGGCCTGCGACTGGACATGATCGACCCGGGCGGCGACGCGGCCTCACGGCTGGAGCCCGCCGGGTTCGTGATGGACCCGGCCGGCCCGGCGGACCCGGCGGACCCGACCGCGACGGACGACCCGACCGACCCGGCGAACCCGACCGGCCCGACCGACCCGGCGGACCCGACCGACCCGGCCGACCCGACGGACCCGACCGGCCCGACCGCGACGGACGAGCCCGCGGAGACGTCCTCTCCCGACCCGTCCCCGTCCCTGACCTCCGAGCCCTCGTCCAACCCGACGGCGTCCGCCGTACCCACGGAGTCGCAGACGCAGCCGTCCACCGGGAGCGCGAGCCCTTCCCCGACCGGCTCCGCGCCGGAGCCGGCCTCGCCGACCGCGACCGTTCCCCCGGCCCCGGAGTCCGGCGTGCCCCGCCCGCCGATCACCTCGCGCGCGGGCTGGGGCGCCGACGAGTCCATCAGCCCGGAGGAGCCCGGCTATCTGCCGGGCGGGAGGATCAAGGCCGTGGTGCTGCACCACACAGCCACCTCCAACGACTACACCTGCGCGGAGGCCCCGGCCGTCATCCGGGCCGTCTACGCCTACGACGTGCAGCAGTTGACCTGGAAGGACATCGGCTACAACTTCCTCGTCGACAGGTGCGGCACGATCTACGAGGGCCGCAAGGGCGGCGTGGACCGGCCCGTGATGGGCGCGCACGCCTACGGCTTCAACTCCGAGACCACGGGTGTCGCCGTCATCGGTGACTACAGCGACGTGGCGCCCTCCAGGGAGGCGATGACCTCGGTCGCCCGGCTCGCCGCGTGGAAGCTCGGCCAGTACGGTGTCGACCCGACGGGCACCGCCACCCTCACGGCGGGTGCGAGCGGGCCGAACTACTTCCGCCATACGTGGGCTGCGGGGGCCAGGATGACCTTCCCCGTCATCCACGGCCACCGCGACGGCTACAACACCGTGTGCCCGGGCGACGCCTACTACGCCCTGCTGCCCACGGTCCGTGCCTGGGCGGGCGGGACGGTCGAGGGGCTCACGCTGGACTCGGTCACCGGTGCCGGCGCGTCCGGTACCACCCTCCCCGCCGACACCGCCGTCACCGTGAAGTGGTCGGCCTCCACCCCGGCCTCGCTGGTCGGCCGGTACGACGTCCTGGTCGACGGCGAGGCCGCGGCCACCGTCGCCGGGACCGCCTCCTCCGCCGAGGTGAGCCTGACCCCGGGGACCCACAGGGTCGCCGTGCGGGGCGTCCACCAGTCCGGCAGGACCGCGGTCACCGAGGACGTCACCGTCGTCGCCGAGTCCGCCTCGCCCACCCCGACCCTCACGGCCCCCGCCACGACCGCCCCGCCCACGACGGCCGCACCCACTCCCGCCACCACTCCCACCCTGACGGCCTCGCCCACGACGAAGACGACGACCCCCGCGGCGACGGCCTCGCCCACTCCCAAGGCCACGACGCCCGCCGCGACCACCTCACCCACCCCCAAGGCCACCACCCCCGCGCCCACGGCCCCAGCCACCACGAAGGCCCCCACCCCCGCCGACACCACCCCGCCCGTCTTCTCCACCAAGCCGAATCTCGCCCTGCGCACCGGCACGGTGAGCACCACGGCCGTCCCGGTCACCCTGAAGTGGAAGGCCACCGACGCGAAGGGGCTGAAGGAGGTCCGCCTGACCGCCCCGGTCGCCAGGACGTACGGTCCGACCGTCACGAGCGCGAGCCTCACCGCCAAGTCCGGTGCCGCCACGGCCTGGAGGATGACCGCGTACGACAAGGCCGGCAACGCCCGCTCGGCCTCGGTGAGCGGCACCCCCGTGATCCTCCAGGAGAGCGCGGCCAAGAAGTCCGGCACCTGGACGTCCAAGTCGTCGAGCAGCCACCTGGGCGGCAAGTCGTACGGCAGCTCCACGAAGAACTCCTCGCTGACCTGGACGTTCACCGGACGCTCGGCGGCCCTGGTGGTCTCGCGCGCCGCGACCTCCGGCCAGGTGTACGTGTACGTGGACGGCAAGAAGACCGCCACCCTGGATCTGAGGTCGACGACCACTAAGTACCGCGACGCCCTCTGGGCGAAGACGTGGACCACCGCCGCCGAGCACACGGTGAAACTCGTGGTCGCCGGCACCGGCGGCCGGCCCACGGTCACGGCCGACGGGCTCGTGTATCTCAAGTAGCCGGTGACCAGCCGGCCGGCCGGGTCACCCGAACAGGTTGAGCTCCTCCTCCCGCGCCCCCACCAGCTCGTACACCGTCGTCTTCGGGACCGGCCGGCCCGAGCAGAGCCGTACGAGGGTCGCGGCGCCGCCGATGTAGCGGGCCGGGGGACGGTCGCCGGGGACGCCGCCCAGGAGGAGCGGGTCGTCGAGCTGGTCGAGGTCGGCGTGCAGCGGCGTCCGGCCGCTCTCCCGACTGTGGCGCACCAGGAGGGCGAGGGCGTGCGGAAGTCCCTCGCCCTCGTAGGCGCCGGGTTCGCCGAACGCCTCGCGCACGTCTCCGGCGTGGATCCACTCGCCGAGCGCGACCGCGTCGAGGGCGCCCCTGGTCCGGGCGATCGCCGGACCCGCCTCGGTCATCCCGCGTTCCAGCTCGTCGATCACCCGCTCCGTCGGCCAGTCGGCGCGCTCGCCGATGTCACGGTCGTTGGACTCGGGCTCGAACACCCCCGGTTCGAAACGGCGCTCGACGACCCGGGTGAGCACGGCCGAGCAGTGCGCCAGCACGTCCCGCACCGTCCACGCCGGACACCCGGCCGTCGGACGGGAGAAGTCGTCCTCCGGGCGGGCCCGCAGCAGCGGGATCAGCGCGTCGCGCTCGGTGCGCAGGAGCAGACCGGGCAGTTCCGGGTCCCGTACATCGTGTGCGTCTTGAGGAATCATGACTCCACGCTAGAGGTCGGCGTACGCGAATGGCTGCCGTCCGCGAGGGCCCGGCGTCCGTTGCCCCGCTACCCGCTCAGTTCGACGGAGATGTGCGGGGACAGCGCGCGGAGGAAGTCCGGGGCGTCGAAGATCTCGCCGGCGGAGGCGACGCCGGTCGTCCTGGTGCGTCCGCTCAGGATGCGGGCGAGCGCCTCCACCACGAGCGGCGCGGTGACGGCGTAGATGTCCCGGCCCCGCGCCACGGCCCGGCGTTCGGCGCCGCCGGAGCGCACCACGACGTCGACGACGAAGGTCTGCTCCGACCGCCCGCGCTCGTCGGCCGCGCGCGGAGCCGGGGTGTCCGGGGCCGCCAGTTCCCCGGCCGCCTCGACGGTCATGTAGGTGCGCACCTCGGGGACGGCGAAGTGGCTGGGCACGGTGACCACGTCGGCCATCGAGAACTCCCCGATGACGGCACGCGGACCCATCGGGTCGGGGAACGGCCACTCCAGGGTGGGCGGGGTGTCCTGGACGTACTCCAGCCGCCCCTTCGTGTAGCGGACGCGCCGGCCGCCGCGCCGCTCCCGGGAGACCGCGCCGGCCTCGCGCGTCCCGGGGGTGGGGTGCCAGCCGCTCAGCCCGTACGCGATGTGGGCCTCGTCGGCCGCCGTCCACTCACCCATCGCGGCGGTGACCAGCAGGTCGCCGAAGCCGCCGTAGAACGCCATGGCCGGGACGATCACCGCTCCCGCCGCCCCGGCCCGCTCGGCGAAGTGCGTGAACGTGTCGAGGTTGGCCTCGATCTCGGCCGCCACGTCCACGTACGGGATGCCCGCGCGCAGGGCCGCCTCGATCACGGGGGCGGCCGTCGTGGCGAAGGGTCCGGCGCAGTTGACCACCGCCACGGCACCGGTCAGCGCGTGGTCGAGGGACGCCGGGTCCCCGACCGTGGCCGGACGGACGTCCAGGCCCGGCCACGAGGCCGCCAGGTCCTTCAGCTTCTCGGCGTCCCGGCCGGAGAGGACCGGGGTGAACCCGCGCTCCAGCAGTTCGGCCACCACGAACCGGCCCGTGTGCCCGTACGCGCCGAACACCGTCACCGCCTGACCCGACTTCATGGGTTCTCCCCCGTGCTCGTAGTGAACTGCCTTGATCCGTAAGGACATCCTGGCGAGAACGGGCGCCCCGCACGAGTGTCCGGAACGCCATGCCCCATACAATTCCGGACATGACCTCTGTCGCGCTGGCCGTCACCGACGGGATGCTGCACTTCGAACTGGGCCTGGCCTGCGAGGTCTTCGGCTCCGCGCCGGACGCCGTGCGGGTCCCCTGGTACGACCTCGCGGTCTGCGGGCCGGGGGCCGTGCGCGTCGGCCCGTTCCGGCTGGAGCCCGGCCACGACCTCGACCGGCTCCCCCACGCCGACACGGTGATCGTCCCGGGCTGGGCCGACATCGACCGGGAGCCGCCCGCCGACCTCGTCGACGCGGTGCGCGCGGCCCACGAGGCGGGTGCGCGCGTGGCGTCCCTGTGCACCGGCGCGTTCGTGCTGGCCGCCGCCGGGCTGCTGGACGGGAGGCGCGCGACCACGCACTGGGCGCACACCCGGACGCTGGCCGCCCGCCATCCCCGGGTGCGGGTGGACCCGGACGTCCTCTACGTGGACGACGGCGGCGTGCTGACCTCAGCGGGCAAGGCCGCCGCCATGGACCTGTGTCTGCACCTCGTCCGCCTCGACCACGGGTCCTCGGTCGCCAACGCCGTCGCCCGCAACCTGGTCGTACCCCCGCACCGGGACGGCGGCCAGGCCCAGTTCGTCAGCACTCCGGTGCCCGCTCCCGACCACCACCCGCTCGCCGAGCTGTTCCCCTGGGTCATCGAGCGGCTGGACCGTCCGCTGACCGTGGAGGACCTGGCCCGCCGGGCGCGGATGAGCTCACGCAATCTGGGCCGCCACTTCAGGTCCGTCACCGGCACGACCCCGCTCCAGTGGCTGCTGATCCAACGGATCCGCCTTGCCCAGGAGTTGCTGGAGACCACCGACGCGGGCGTCGAGGCCATCGCGGCGGCCACCGGCATGGGAACCGCCACGACACTGCGCCGGCACTTCAACCGCACGGTGGGCGTGCCTCCGGACGCCTACCGCCGCACCTTCCGCTCACGGACGGGCCCGGCGCCGGCGGACGGCACCACGGACGGCACCACGACGGGGGTTCCGGTGGCGGGGAGTCCGGCGGGGACAATGGACGCATGGCAGCAGAGAGCGACCGCCACCCGGCCCGCGAGGAACTGACGAAGCGCTGGGCGGACACCGTCCTGGCCGCACGGGACGGCGACGGGTCCGGACCCGCGCCGGGGCCGTACGCGGAGAACCTCCTGGACCGCTGGGCCGAACCGCAGCGCCGGTACCACACCACCGATCATCTCCTCGCGGTCCTCGGCCACATCGACGTGCTGGAGGCCCACGGGGAGCGCGCCGCCGATCCGGCCGCCGTACGCCTGGCCGCCTGGTTCCACGACGCCGTGTACCTCCCGGACCGCTCGGAGAACGAGGAGCGCTCCGCCCGGCTCGCCGAACGCGCGCTGGACGAACTGGGCGTCGCCCCGGACCGCACGGCCGAGGTCGCCCGGCTCGTCCGCCTCACCGTCTCCCACGACCCCGCCGACGACGACACCGACGGTGCCGTCCTGTGCGACGCGGATCTCGCGATCCTGGCCTCGCCCCCGGCCGCGTACGCCGCCTACACGGCCGCCGTCCGCGAGGAGTACGCCTTCGTCCCCGACGACGCCTTCCGCGCGGGCCGTGCGGCCGTTCTCCACCAACTCCTCGCCCTGCCGAGGCTGTTCAGAACCACGTACGGCCGGCACACCTGGACCGCCCCGGCCCGCCGGAACATCGAGACCGAACTGACAACGCTGTGATCCAGCCCTCCGGCAGGACCATTTCAGCCCCTCCGGCGGAGGAGTTCAGCCCCTCCGGCGGAAAAGTTTCAGCCCCTCCGGCGTTTGAGGAGCGGGGTCTGGGGCGGAGCCCCAGGTACGGGACGGGCAGGGGCGGAGGGGGCGAAAGAGGCTTGTGGGGCTGGTGCGGCGGTACGGCGGGTAATCCGTAGGTCCGGCCGGGCGATCCGCCCTATTCTCGGCCGCATGACTGACACGGGTGGGGATCAGGTCGAGGAAGCCGTCGCGAGCTGCGCCACGCTGCTGCGGGCGGCGGCCGGACACGACTGGGAGGGCGTACGGGCGGGACGCCTGGAGTGGAGCTGCCGGCGCACCGCCGAGCACATCGCCGGTGATCTCATCGCGTACGCCGGGCAGTTGGCCGGCCGGGCCACCACGGCCTACGTACCGTTCGAGATCGCGATGGACGAGGGCACGGACAACGCGGGCGTCGTCGACGTGATCGAGACGACCGGCGCCCTGCTCGCCGCCACCGTCCGCACGACCCCGCGCGAGGTCCGCGCCTTCCACCCGTACCCGTTCCGCAGCGCGAACCGTGAGGGCTTCGCGGCGATGGGGGTCGCCGAGGTCCTGCTGCACACGCACGACATCGCCGAGGGCCTCGACCTGCCGTACGAGCCGCCGGCCGAGCTGTGTGCCTGGGTCCTCGGCCGGATCTTCCCGCACGTGCGGCCCGAGCCCGACGCCCCGTGGAGCACGCTCCTGTGGGCCACCGGGCGCGGCGACCTGCCCGGCCGTGAACCGCTCACCGAGTGGCGCTGGAACAACAACCTGGTGATCGGCACCGAGCGGCTCACCCTCCAGGGTGTCACCCCGGCCGCCGCCGCCGAGCTGCGCGCGGGCGGCACGGGCGGCTTCGAGTGGATCGAGAGCGGCCCGTTCCACGGCACCCGGGAGGCCGCCGGGATGGTCGCGAGCTCCTACGAGAAGGGGGTGCACCGGCCGGAATGGGGGATGTTCGTGCTCGTACGGCGCGAGGACGGACTCGCGGTCGGCGCGATCGGCTTCCACGGCGTGCCTGACGACGAGGGGCGCGCCGAGGTCGGCTACGACCTCGCGGAGGACGCCCGCGGCCGGGGCTACGCCACCGAGGCCCTGGGCGCCCTGGCGGAGACGGCCCTCGCCCGCGACGACGTCAAGCTCCTGTTCGCCGCCATCGAGCGGGAGAACGCCGCCTCGCAACGGGTCATCGCCCGCGCCGGGTTCACCCGGGCGGGCGAGGACGTGGAGAGGGCCGCCCACGAACTGCACGGCCTGGAGGAGTCCTTGAGGCTGTACTCCCGCGAGGCCTGAGGACACGGCCTGGGCCGTGTCCGCCCTAAGGCCGGGCGCCCCGCTTGCGGCGCCGCAGTCCCGCGCCGTGCAGCAGCCGTACGACCTCGCGGCTGCTGACCTCCACCGCTCCGGCGGCGACCGCGTCGGCGTAGCGGTGCGAGGGGATGTCGTAGTGGTCGCGCTCGAAGGCCCGCGGGGGCGCGCCCAGCTCCTCGGCGAACGTGTGGAGTTCGTCGTACGAGACGTCACTGATCAGGTGGGACCAGACACGGCCGTGCCCCGGCCAGGTGGGCGGATCGATGTAGACGGTCACGAGGGCGGGTTCGTGCCGGTCGCCGAGCCGAGCGAGCCGACCGGGGAGATCTTCACGCCCGCCTGGTGGCACACCCAGTGCGGGTCGGGGCCGAGTTCGGGCTCGACCTCCAGGGCGTGCGGATCGCCGCTGGAGCACACCGGGCACAGCGGCCACCGTCCGTACCGCTCCAGGAGCGCGTCCTGCACGTCCTGGGCGACGAGACCGGCGACGAATCCGGCGCCCTCCGGCCACTGTTCGACCCACCAGCGGCGCTGCACCACCGAGTCCTCGACCAGGGAGACGACGTCCGCCTCGGCCACCCGGCCCGCGACGAGGTCGGCGAGCACATGGGCGCGCGCCGCGTGCAACGCCTGCTCCAAGGGGCTGAGGGGGTCACCGGTGGGGTTCATGCCCCTATTGTGCGCACCCTTGACCGTGCACCCCAAAGGAAAATATCTTTCACAGTGTGACCCATGACGTGAAGGAAATTTTCGCGGGTGCGGCACCCCCCGCCCCCGCGGCCCTCGCGGCCAAGGTGCGGACCCTCGCACCCTCGATGACCCGCTCCATGCAGCGGGTCGCCGAGGCCGTCGCCGGTGACCCGGCCGGATGCGCGGCCCTCACGGTCACCGGACTCGCCGAGCTCACCGGGACCAGCGAGGCCACGGTCGTGCGCACGGCCCGCATCCTCGGCTACCCCGGCTACCGGGACCTGCGCCTCGCGCTCGCCGGGCTCGCCGCCCACCAGCAGTCGGGCCGGGCCCCCGCCGTCACCGCGGACATAGCGGTCGACGACCCCATCGCCGACGTCGTCGCCAAGCTCGCCTACGACGAGCAGCAGACCCTCGCCGACACCGCCGCCGCCCTCGACACGGTCCAGCTCGCCGCCGCCGTGGCCGCCATCGCCGCCGCCCGCCGCGTCGACGTCTACGGCGTCGGCGCCTCCGGGCTCGTCGCCCAGGACCTCCAGCAGAAACTCATGCGGATCGGGGTCATGGCCTTCGCGCACATCGACCCGCACCTCGCGGTGACCAGCGCGGTCCAACTGCGCGCCAAGGACGTGGCGATAGCCGTCACGCACTCCGGCTCGACCGGCGACGTCATCGAACCGCTCCGCGTCGCCTTCGAGCACGGGGCGACGACGGTGGCGATCACCGGCCGTCCGGGCGGACCGGTCGCGCAGTACGCCGACCACGTCCTCACCACCTCGGCCGCCCGCGAGAGCGAGCTGCGCCCGGCGGCCATGTCGTCGCGGACCAGCCAGCTCCTGGTGGTGGACTGTCTGTTCGTGGGGGTCGCCCAGCGCACCTACGACACGGCGGCGCCCGCGCTGTCCGCCTCGTACGAGGCCCTGGCGCACCGCCACTCCCCGCGCGGCGGCCGGTAGCCGCTCCGCACGACCTCATCGGAAAGAGCCGCCTCTCCATGACCTCCATGTCCAACCACGGCGATCTTCGAGCAGAGCTGGAGACGCTGACCACCGAGGCGTTCCGCCCCGAACTGTCGGAGATCGACCGGCTGCCCACGCTGGAGATCGCACGGCTCATGAACGGCGAGGACACGACGGTGCCCGCGGCCGTCGCCGCGCAGCTCACCCACATCGCCTCCGCGATCGACGGCATCGCGGAGCGCATGTCCCGCGGCGGCCGCCTCATCTACGCGGGCGCCGGCACCGCGGGCCGCCTCGGCATCCTGGACGCCTCGGAGTGCCCGCCCACGTTCAACACCGATCCCTCCCGGGTCGTCGGGCTGATCGCGGGCGGCCCCGACGCCGTGGTCACCTCGATTGAGGGCGCCGAGGACTCGCGGGAACTCGCGGCGGCCGACCTGGACGCGCTCGCCCTGACGACCGACGACACCGTGGTCGGTGTCTCCGCCTCGGGCCGCACCCCGTACGCCGTCGGCGCGGTCGAGCACGCCCGCAAACAGGGCGCGCTCACGATCGGCCTGTCCTGCAACGCGGACAGCGCGCTCGCCTCCGCCGCCGATCACGGCATCGAGGTCGTCGTCGGCCCCGAACTGCTCACGGGCTCGACCCGGCTGAAGTCCGGCACCGCGCAGAAGCTCGTCCTGAACATGCTCTCGACGATCACGATGATCCGGCTCGGCAAGACGTACGGGAACCTGATGGTCGACGTGCGGGCCTCGAACGAGAAGCTGCGGGCCCGCTCCCGGCGCATCGTCGAACTCGCCACCGGGGCCTCCGACGAGGAGATCGAGCGCGCGCTCGCCGCCACCGACGGCGAGGTGAAGAACGCCATCCTGACGATCCTCGGCGGAGTGGACGGGCCCAGCGCCGCCCGCCTTCTGGAGGAGTCGGGGGGCCATCTGCGCGCCGCGCTGGCGGCTTCGGCCGGCTGACCAGCACGCTCGGGGAGTGAGCACCCCCGACTCCACCACAGCAGCGGCGATCCTCCCCCTCGTGGGCGGTCCCGCGAACGTCCTCACCGTCGCCCACTGCATGACCCGGCTCCGGCTGGGTCTGCGGGACCCCGGCCTGGTGGACGAGCCGGGCCTGCGGGCCCTGCCCGCCGTCCTCGGCCTCGTCGCGGACGACGGCTCGTACCAGATCGTCCTGGGCCCCGGCACGGTCGCCCGGGTGACCCCCGCGTTCGAGGCCCTGCTGGCGAACGCCCCGCACGGCACGGAACCGGCGCCCGCCGCCGGACCGGCCACCCCGGACGCCACCGAACCCACGACCACCTCGGACCTGCTCGCCCTGCGCGGCGCCGAGCTGAAGTCCGCCCGCTCCCGCCGCAACGCCACCCCGCTCAAACTGTTCCTGCGGCGGATCGCGGACGTCTTCGTGCCGCTGATCCCGGCCCTGATCGGCTGCGGGGTGATCGCCGGCCTCAACGGCCTGCTGATCAACCTCGGCGTGCTGAGGGGCCTCACCCCCGCGCTGACCGCCATCGCCTCCGGGTTCATGGCGCTGATCGCCGTCTTCGTGGGCCACAACACGGCCAAGGTGTTCGGCGGCACCCCGGTCCTCGGCGGCGCGGTGGCCGCCGTCGTCGTGTACGCGGGGGTCGCCAAGGTGACCGTCCTCGGTGTGACGCTCGCCCCCGGCCAGGGCGGTGTCCTGGGCGCCCTGGCCGCGGCCCTGCTCGGGACGTACGTGGAGAAGTGGTGCCGCCGCTGGGTCCCGCCGACCCTGGACGTCCTGGTCACCCCCACCCTGACCGTGCTGCTGACCGGCCTGGTGACGCTGTACGCGCTGATGTACGCGGCCGGTGAGCTCTCCGCCGCCATCGGCACCGCCGCCACCTGGCTGCTCTCCACCACCGGCGCCCTCGCCGGGCTCGTCCTCGGCGCCCTGTTCCTCCCCCTGGTGATGCTCGGCCTGCACCAGGCCCTCATCCCCATCCACACCACCCTCATCGAGCAGCAGGGCTACACCGTCCTGCTGCCCGTGCTCGCCATGGCGGGCGCGGGGCAGGTCGGCGCGGCCCTCGCGGTGTACGTCCGGCTGCGCCACGACACCTCGCTGCGCACGACGATCAGATCGGC
Organism: Streptomyces sp. NPDC059371; assembly: GCF_042751995.1. Lineage (NCBI taxonomy): Bacteria > Bacillati > Actinomycetota > Actinomycetes > Kitasatosporales > Streptomycetaceae > Streptomyces > Streptomyces sp. NPDC059371. The sequence continues at coordinate 31,256 of NZ_JBHYXD010000009.1, forward strand.
GCTCCCGGCCGGTCTCCTCGGCGTCGGCGAACCCCTGATCTACGGAGTCTCCCTGCCACTTGGCCGGCCCTTCGTCACGGCCTGCGCGGGCGGAGCGGCGGGCGGCGCGTTCATCGGCTTCTTCTCGATGCTGGGCGACCACGTCGGCTCGACCGCCATCGGCCCCTCCGGCCTGGCCCTGTTCCCGCTGCTGTCCGGCAACCGGGGCCTCGCCGTCACCGCGGCGATCTACGCGGGCGGTCTGCTGACGGGGTACGCGGTCGGTTTCACGGCCACCTACTTCTTCGGCCTCGGCGGCATCCGCGACAACGGTCTCGACGCCGGGCTCGACAGCGGCCTCGACGGCCGGTCACCGGCCCGGCGGGCGGAGCAGGCCGCCGTGTAGCCGCGCTGTCGGTGGCGCGTGCGAGGCTGGGGGCATGAACCACGCACAGCTGACCGCCCTGGGCCGTGCTCTGCGGCTGCTCGGAGAGCACGGCGACGCTCTGAACGCCGACACCCCCGACGCCAAGCTGCACGAGGTCAAGGCGGACCTGAAGCGGGCCCTGGACCTGCTGGACGAGACGGTGACGACGGCCAAGCCGACCACCCGCTGCTCCGAGCACCCGAACGGCCCGGTGGACGAGAGCGCCCCGGACCGCTGTCTGCTCTGCGAGACCCGCCGCCGCACCGCCCGCCGCACCGAGGTCAACGACGCGTACACGCACGGCCGGGCGCCCGCCCCGGACGAGCTGCCCGACCGCACGATGTCCCGCTACGGCGTGCGCGGCGACCGCCCCCAGCCCCAGCAGCGCTGGCTCCCGGAGATCTGGAACGGCCAGACCTGGCTCCTGTGCGGCACCCCCCGCCGCGACCGCCAGGAAGCCGAGCGCTTCCTCGCCGCCGAGCGCCGGGCCCCTCGCCCCGGCATGGCCTACCGCCTCGTCCACGAGTTCACCGACTACGAGGTGCTGCGCATCTGGGGCACCCCGGTCAAGGTCGACATCGAGCCCATGGGGAATCTCTAGGCAGGCCGGGGCCCGGAAGCGGGCCCCCTCCGCGGCCCCGGGTCAGGGCAGCCGCCCCTCCGCGTTGAGCCGCCGCACCCGGGCCCGCAGCACCTCGCCCGGCGGAGCCTCCCCGAGTGCCTCGGGCGGACAGTCCCACTCGATCCCCCCGCCGGGCGGCCGCAGTTGTACGAGACCGCCCTCGCGCCCCATCACCTGCCCGAGCCGTCCGTCCCGCACGTCGATCGCGTACTCCTCGCCGGACGTCATCTCCATGGCCACCGATCCCTCCACGCTGAGTGTTCCCTTTCACCACCCAGCGTGACCGGCATGCCCGTAGCCTGGCCAGAGTCGGCGCTCCAACAACCCCACCTGTTGGACGGGAAGTCGCCATGCCCAACCCCAAGGACCTCGACCCCTCCTCCTCCCCACGCGCCATGATCGGCGCGGAGCTGCGGCACGCCCGCGAGAACGCCGGCCTCAGCCAGTCCGAACTGGGCGAACCGCTCTTCGTCAGCGGCTCGTTCATCGGCCAACTGGAGTCGGGGACAAGGCGGTTGCAGCTCGAATACGCCGTCCAGATAGACGAGATCCTCGGGACCAGGGGCTTCTTCGAGCGCAATTGCAGGGCGCTGGCGAGGTCGAAGTACCCGGACCACTTCGTGGAGGCGGCGGAGGCGGAGGCCTTGGCGGCGGCGATCAGGGAGTATGCGCCGGCGCTCATCCCTGGTCTGTTGCAGACACGGGGGTATGCCCAGGCGATGTTCCGGCGAGGTCTCCCGACGGCAACAGCGCAGGCCATCGATGACTTGGTCGCGGCCCGGCTGGACCGTGCACGCCTGCTCGACGATCCAACAACGCCGTTGTTGTGGGCGATCCTTGACGAGGCTGTACTGCGCCGAAGGGTCGGGGCGTGGCCGGTCATGGCCGAGGCCTTACGCCACATTGCCACCCTGGCCGAAGAGCACAGGGTCATCGTGCAAGTGCTGCCCTTCGCAGCAGGAGCCCACATGGCCATGGAGGGCTCCCTCAAGCTGATGACCTTCGACGGCGCAGCACCTCTCGCCTACCTGCAAGGTCTGGGAACAGGCCGACTGGAAGACGACCCGGTCACTGTCGCCCACCACGACCTGACCTTCCATCTCCTTGCGGCCAGCGCACTCTCACCGCACGAATCACTGGCTCTGGTCCACTCGGTGGCAGAGGATTACGCGCATGAGCGACAGCCCTGAGTACGCCCTGAGCAAGGCCACTTGGCACAAGTCCAGCTACAGCGGAGCAAGCGGCGGCGACTGCCTGGAAGTTGCCCTCGGCGAAAGCCACCCCGGCCCCGTCCCCGTACGGGACTCCAAGAACCCCGGCCCGGTGATCGCTTTCGGCTCCGAAGCCTGGGGCGCCTTCGTCGCGCACCTCGGCTGACCGGAAGAGCGCAAAAAAAGGGACGGCACCCGCGTCACAGCGGGCGCCGTCCCTCCCCCGTTCCCCCCGTTTCCGGGAAGCTGTCAGCTCAGCGTGCTCAGCGCCGCCGCGTCGTACGGCGCGAGCTCGTCGAAGCGGCCGGCCAGGACCTTCGACGCCCACTCCGGGTCCTGGAGCAGCGCGCGACCGACGGCGACGAGGTCGAACTCGTCGCGCTCCATGCGGTCGAGGAGGTCGTCGATGCCCTTGACCGGGGAGCCCTCGCCCACGAAGGCCTTGATGAAGTCGCCGTCCAGGCCGACCGAGCCGACGGTGATGGTGGGCTTGCCCGTCAGCTTCTTGGTCCAGCCGGCGAGGTTGAGGTCGGAGCCGTCGAACTCGGGCACCCAGTAGCGGCGCGTGGAGGCGTGGAAGGAGTCGACTCCGGCCGCGGCGAGCGGGGCGAGGATCGCCTCCAGCTCCTCCGGGGTCTCCGCGAGCCGCGCCTCGTACGCCTGCTGCTTCCACTGCGAGTAGCGGAAGATGACGGGGAACTCGGGCGAGACGGCCGCCCGCACCGCGGCGACGATCTCCGCCGAGAACTTCGTACGGGCCACCGGGTCGCCGCCGTACGCGTCCTCGCGCCGGTTGGTGCCCGCCCAGTGGAACTGGTCGAGCAGATAGCCGTGGGCGCCGTGCAGTTCGACACCGTCGAAGCCGATGCGCTCGGCGTCGGCGGCGGCCTTGGCGAACGCCTCGATGACGTCGTCGAGGTCCTGCTGGCTCATGCTCCTGCCGGTGACCTCGGCGCCCTCCTTGTAGAGGCCGGAGGGGCCGACCGCCGGGGCGTCCGCGAAGGGCGGCTCGCCCGCCTTGCGGACCATGCCTATGTGCCAGAGCTGCGGGACGATCGTGCCGCCCGCCGTGTGCACGGCGTCGGCGACCTTCGCCCATCCGGCGAGCTGGGCCTCGCCGTGGAAGCGCGGCACCGCGTCGCTCTGTCCGGCCGAGTCGTGGCCGACGTAGGTGCCCTCGGTGACGATCAGGCCGACGCCCGCGGCGGCACGGCGGGAGTAGTAGCCGACCACGTCCTCTCCCGGTACACCGCCCGGCGAGAACATCCGGGTCATCGGGGCCATGGCGATCCGGTTCGGGACGGTCAGGCCGTTGATGGTGACGGGACGGGACAGGATCTCGGCTGCGCGGGACGCGGCGTCAGCGGTCACGTGGGGGCTCCTCGGAGAGGTGGTCGGTATGACGTCGAGTGGTCTGCGATACAGGAGATTCCGTGCGGTATGTGCACATGCATCAACTGCTCGTCAACGTCAACCTCCGCACCGGGCGGTGCATTCCGCCGCCCCCGGACTCATCCCTGTGATCCGGGCCACGTCGCGGGCCGGGCCGTCCCCGGGAGACGTCCGGGCCGGGCCGGGAAACGCCCGAGGGCGGCACCCTCCCTCGCGGGAAGGTGCCGCCCTCGGAACGTCAGGACGGTTGATCGACCGGGGTCGATCAGAAGTCCATGTCACCGCCCGGCATGCCGCCCGGAGCGCCGCCGGCAGCGGCCTTCTCCGGCTTGTCGGCGATGACGGCCTCGGTGGTCAGGAACAGCGCGGCGATGGAGGCCGCGTTCTGCAGGGCAGAGCGCGTCACCTTCGCCGGGTCGATGATGCCCTCGGCGATCATGTCGACGTACTCACCGGTCGCGGCGTTCAGGCCGTGGCCGACGGGCAGGTTGCGCACCTTCTCGACGATGACGCCACCCTCGAGACCACCGTTGACGGCGATCTGCTTGAGCGGGGCCTCCAGGGCGAGACGCACGGCGTTGGCGCCGGTCGCCTCGTCACCCGTGAGCTCGAGCTTCTCGAAGACCGAGGAAGCCTGGAGCAGGGCCACGCCACCACCGGCGACGATGCCCTCCTCGACGGCCGCCTTCGCGTTGCGAACGGCGTCCTCGATGCGGTGCTTGCGCTCCTTGAGCTCGACCTCGGTGGCGGCACCGGCCTTGATGACGGCCACGCCGCCGGCCAGCTTCGCCAGACGCTCCTGGAGCTTCTCGCGGTCGTAGTCCGAGTCCGAGTTCTCGATCTCGGCACGGATCTGGTTCACACGGCCGGCGACCTGGTCGGCAGAGCCGGAGCCGTCGACGATCGTGGTCTCGTCCTTGGTGATGACGACCTTGCGGGCACGGCCCAGCAGGTCCAGACCCGCGTTCTCCAGCTTGAGGCCGACCTCCTCGGAGATGACCTCGCCGCCCGTGAGGATGGCGATGTCGCCGAGCATGGCCTTGCGGCGGTCACCGAAGCCCGGGGCCTTGACGGCGACGGACTTGAAGGTGCCACGGATCTTGTTGACGACCAGGGTCGACAGGGCCTCGCCCTCGACGTCCTCGGCGATGATCAGCAGCGGCTTGCCGCCCTGCATGACCTTCTCGAGGAGCGGGAGCAGGTCCTTCACGTTCGCGATCTTGGAGTTCGCGATCAGGATGTACGGGTCGTCGAGGACGGCCTCCATACGCTCCATGTCGGTGGCGAAGTACGCCGAGATGTAGCCCTTGTCGAAGCGCATACCCTCGGTGAGTTCCAGCTCCAGACCGAAGGTCTGGGACTCCTCGACGGTGATGACGCCTTCCTTGCCGACCTTGTCCATCGCCTCGGCGATGAGCTCGCCGATCTGGGTGTCGGCGGCGGAGATGGAGGCCGTGGAAGCGATCTGCTCCTTGGTCTCGACATCCTTCGCCTGCTCCAGCAGGGCACCGGAGACGGCCTCGACGGCCTTCTCGATACCGCGCTTGAGAGCCATCGGGTTGGCGCCGGCGGCGACGTTGCGCAGGCCCTCGCGGACGAGCGCCTGGGCGAGAACGGTCGCCGTGGTCGTACCGTCACCGGCGACGTCGTCCGTCTTCTTGGCGACTTCCTTGACCAGCTCGGCGCCGATCTTCTCGTACGGGTCCTCGAGCTCGATCTCCTTGGCGATGGAGACACCATCGTTGGTGATCGTGGGGGCGCCCCACTTCTTCTCGAGGACGACGTTGCGGCCCTTGGGGCCGAGCGTCACCTTGACGGCGTCCGCGAGCTGGTTCATGCCGCGCTCGAGGCCGCGCCGTGCCTCCTCGTCGAACGCGATGATCTTGGCCATGTGAAGTGGTCCTCCCGGACGGGGTGGATTGCTCCGGATCGCGCCCGCGCCCGCGACGGACGGCCTGCAAGCCTTGTGGTTCCTTGCCCCACAGGCCCGCGGGCCTCGCCGGCCCGATCCAAGTTCTGTCACTCTCACTGGGAGAGTGCTAACGCCAATGATTAGCACTCGACCCCTGCGAGTGCAAGCGCCTCTCACGAAAACAGCCCCCTGGCCCAGTCCCCGCACGGGTCCACGCCGAGGGCGCGCGGGCGTACGCGGGGCGGGGAGGCCGACCGGGGACGCACGAGGGGCCCGCATCCCTGGTGGGATGCGGGCCCCTCGTGCGTGAGTGAGTCGGTGGTCGTTCGCGCCCGATCAGACGGCGAGTTTGACCATGTCCGCCTGCGGACCCTTCTGGCCCTGCGAGATCTCGAACTCCACTCGCTGACCCTCTTCAAGGGTGCGGTAGCCGTCCATCTGAATCGCGCTGTAGTGCACGAAGACGTCCGCACCACCGTCGACCGCGATGAAGCCGTACCCCTTCTCCGCGTTGAACCACTTGACGGTGCCCTGAGCCATGCCTAACTCCCCTATTACTGGCCCTTGCACAGATCCACACTTCGCGGATCCGGGTCAGACCTCACCCCCCAACGGTTGGGGGTGTGCGCCGGAACGCGTCGACCGCGGCTGAATGTATCTGTCCAACTGCCCTCTGCAACAGGTCAATCGGACGAGAATTCTGGGCATGGCCGATCAATGATATGCGGAGAATGCGCAAGGATTCAGGGCAAGTCGGGCCCCGTAAATGCCATAAAGTGCCCAAAAAGGTGAGCCACTTTGGCTACTTCTTGTCGCCCGCCGAACGGTCACTCATATGCGCCCGGCATGAAACCAACATCAAAATTGGAGCGACTTCCCCAACTCTAGCGCGTTCAACCCTACAGAATTGCCCCCTCCGCTTGTCTCACGGAAGGGGCAATTCTGTGAACGCAATGTGTTCGGCATTACCGAGGGTAACGATCAGCCTCCGGCGACGGCCGGAATGATCGAGACGCCCACGCCGTCCGGAGTCGCCGTCTCCAGGCCCTGCTCGAAGCGCACGTCGTCGTCGTTGACGTACACGTTGACGAAGCGGCGCAGCTTGCCCTGGTCGTCCAGGACGCGCGCGGCGATGCCCGTGTGCTTCTTCTCCAGGTCGCTGATGACCTCGGCGAGGGTCGCGCCCTCGGCCGTCACCTCGGCGGCACCACCGGTGTAGGTGCGCAGGATGGTGGGGATGCGGACGTTGACGCTCATGATGCGAGGCCAGCCTCTCGGAAGGAGTCGAGGTTCGGGCGGATGGTCGCGGTCAGTCCGGTGTCGGAGGCCACCGCGTCCAGAGTCTTGAGGCCGTCGCCGGTGTTCAGCACGACCGTGGTGAGGGCCGGGTCCAGGAGACCGTTCTCGATCAGCTTGCGGGTGACACCGACGGTCACACCGCCCGCCGTCTCCGCGAAGATGCCCTCGGTGCGCGCGAGCAGCTTGATCGCGTCGACGATCTGCTCGTCGTTCACGTCCTCCACCGCGCCGCCGGTGCGCCGGGCGATGTCGAGCACGTACGGGCCGTCCGCCGGGTTGCCGATGGCGAGCGACTTGGCGATGGTGTCCGGCTTCTGCGGCCGTACGACGTCGTGGCCGGCCTTGTAGGCGACGGACACCGGGGAGCAGCCCTCCGCCTGGGCCCCGAAGATCTTGTACGGCTTGTCCTCGACGAGGCCGAGCTTGATCAGCTCTTGGAGCCCCTTGTCGATCTTCGTGAGCTGGGAGCCGGAGGCGATCGGCACGACGAGCTGGTCGGGAAGCCTCCAGCCGAGCTGCTCGCAGATCTCGTACGCCAGGGTCTTGGAGCCCTCGGCGTAGTAGGGCCGCAGGTTGACGTTGACGAAGCCCCAGCCCTCGCCGGCCGGGTCGCCGATCAGCTCGGAGCAGAAACGGTTCACGTCGTCGTAGTTGCCCTCGATGCCGACGAGCTCGCCGCCGTAGACCGCGGCCATGACGACCTTGCCCTGCTCCAGGTCGTGCGGGATGAACACGCAGGAACGGAAGCCGGCGCGGGCCGCCGCGGCTCCCACCGCTCCGGCGAGGTTGCCGGTGGAGGAGCAGGAGAGGGTGGTGAATCCGAAGGCGCGGGCCGCTTCGATGGCCTGGGCGACGACGCGGTCCTTGAAGGAGTGCGTCGGGTTGCCGGAGTCGTCCTTGACGAAGAGCTTTCCGGCGTCGACGCCGAGCTCGCGGGCGAGGTTGTCGGCCTGGACGAGCTTGGTCCAGCCGGGATTGATGTTCGGCTTGTCCGCCACGTCCGCGGGGACGGGCAGCAGCGGCGCGTAACGCCAGATGTTCGCGGGTCCCGCTTCGATGCGCTTGCGGAGTTCTTCGGTGTCGTAGGCCGAGAAGTCGTAGGCGATCTCCAGCGGGCCGAAACACTCCTCGCAGGCGAAGACCGGGCCGAGCGGGACGCGGTGTCCGCACTCGCGGCAGGAAAGCGCCGAGGCCGGTCCGAGGTCTACCGCGTCGGTGGAGTTCGTGGTGCTTGCAACTGTCTGCGCAGCCATGGAGGCGAGGCCCTTTCTCCTCATCTTCCTCACGGCGCACTTCGCCGTGAGACGGATTTGGCACCTTCCCAAGCCGGGAGCCTCGCGACGCGATCGACATCGATCGGTACGAGACCGGCTGGAGGGTTGCCGGGGCTTCATCGGGCCGTATCCCTCTGCCCCTCTGGATGAGCGGTATTTGATTGTTGAACTGTTGAACACGATACGCGCCGACGATCCAGGACATGCGATGGTCATGCGCGTTGTTCAAGACTGTAACCGAAGGCCAGGACAGTTGAGATAGTCGTCCGAACCGCGAGACGACGGCAATCGATCTGCCGCTGGCCGCAGCGGGCACGCCGATGAGAGCGTGTGATCAGACAGTGAGGAGCCGCAGACGGTGCTGAGAGAAGTCGAAAGCTGGCTGAGCACACGCTCCTGGTCCGCGACCGACCGCCCGCTCCACAGGATCATGGCAGCCAAGCGCGTCACCGGGTCGACGGTGAGTGTCGTGCTGCCCGCGCTCAACGAGGAGGAGACGGTCGGAGAGATCGTCGCGATCATCCGCCACGACCTGATGCAGCAGGTGCCCCTCGTCGACGAGATCGTCGTCGTCGACTCCGGCTCGACCGACCGCACCGCCGCGGTCGCCGCCGCCGCGGGCGCTCGCGTCGTCCACCGCGACGACATCCTCCCGCGGATCCCGGCCGTGCCCGGCAAGGGCGAGGTGCTCTGGCGGTCGCTGCTCGTGACGAGCGGTGACATCGTCTGCTTCATCGACGCGGACCTCAAGGAGTTCTCGTCCGACTTCGTCTCCGGAATCGTGGGCCCGCTGCTCACCGAACCCGGCGTCGACCTGGTCAAGGCCATGTACGACCGCCCGCTGGCCGGCGGCGGCGGGCAGGGCGGCCGGGTCACCGAGCTGATGGCCCGCCCGCTCCTGAACATGCACTGGCCGCAGCTCGCGGGCTTCGTCCAGCCGCTTGGCGGCGAGTACGCGGCCCGCCGCTCGCTGCTCGAACAGCTCCCCTTCCCCGTCGGCTACGGCGTCGAACTGGGCATGCTCGTCGACGCCCTGCACCTGGTGGGACTGGACGCCCTCGCCCAGGTCGACGTCGGGGTCCGCAAGCACCGCCACCAGGACGGCCAGGCACTCGGCCGCATGGCCGCCGCGATCTACCGCACCGCACAGCTCCGGCTCGCGCGCGGACACCTGATCCGCCCCGCCCTCACCCAGTTCGAGCGCGACCGCGACGGTTTCCGGCCGCGCACGTACTCCGTGGACACGGAGGAAAGGCCGCCGATGAGCGAAATCTCCGAGTACCAGACGCGCAGAGCCGCGTAGTCCGGCGCCGACGGCCGCCGATCGCATACGGCCGAAGGGCGCGTTTGAGCGTTTCGAGACGGGGCTAGGTTTCGAGGCATGGCTTCAACGCACGGTGCCCACAGGATTCTGGTCGCCTCCAACCGCGGCCCGGTCACCTACGAGGTACGGGAGGACGACTCGCTGCACGCCAGACGCGGCGGCGGCGGCCTCGTCTCGGGACTCTCGGCGATCGGGCCGGACGCGGGCGCCCTCTGGGTCTGCTCCGCCCTCGGCGACGGCGACCGGGAGGCCGTCCGGCGCGGAGTCCACGAGGACGGCGTACGGATGCTGGCCATCGACGCCGCCACGCACGCCGACGCGTACAACGGCATCGCCAACTCCGTGCTGTGGTTCGTCCACCACCTGCTCTACCAGACCCCGCTGGAGCCGGTCTTCGACGCGGAGTTCCGGCGCCAGTGGGAGTCGTACCGGACCTACAACCGCGCCTTCGCCGAGGCGCTGGCCGAGGAGGCGGCCGACGGCGCGGCCGTGCTGGTCCAGGACTACCACCTGTGCCTGGTGCCCGGGATGCTCCGCGAGCTGCGCCCCGACCTGCGCATCGGTCACTTCTCCCACACCCCGTGGGCGCCCGAGGACTACTTCCGGATGCTCCCCGACGACATCCGCGCGGAGCTGATGGCGGGCATGCTCGGCGCGGACCGGGTGGCCTTCCTGACCTGGCGGTGGGCCACCGCCTTCATGCGCTGCGCGGAGGGGACCGAGGCCGGCCGCTACCGGGCCACCTGGCCCTCGGGCGGCGCCTCCCGCACGATCGAGCACCTGGACGGCGCCCGGCCGCCGGTGCGCGAGACCCGCGTCGGCGTGCACGGCCTCGGCGCGGACGCCGAGTTCCTGCGCGAGCGCTCGCACCGCGCGGACGTCGGGGAACGGATGGCCGCGCTGCGCGAGGAGATCGGCGCGGACCGCAGGACGATCGTGCGCGTCGACCGGACCGAGCTGTCCAAGAACATCGTGCGGGGACTGCTGGCGTACCGGCAGCTCCTCGACGACCATCCCGAGTGGCGCGAGCGGGTCGTCCACGTGGCGTTCGCCTACCCGTCGCGGCAGGACCTCGCCGTGTACCGGGACTACACGGCCGAGGTGCAGCGCGTCGCCGACGAGATCAACTCCCAGTACGGAACGCCCGGCTGGACCCCGGTGGTGCTGCACGTGAAGGACGACTTCGCGCGCTCGCTCGCCGCCTACCGGCTCGCCGACGTCGCCCTCGTCAACCCCATCAGGGACGGCATGAACCTCGTCGCCAAGGAGATCCCGGTCGTCTCCGACGAGGGCTGCGTGCTGGTCCTGTCCCGGGAGGCCGGGGCGTACGAGGAGCTGGGCGAGGACGCGATCTCCGTGAACCCGTACGACGTGACCGGGACGGCGCGGGCGCTGCACGAGGCGCTCGGCATGCAGCCGGGCGAACGCGCGGAGCGCACCAAACGCCTGGCCGCCGCGGCCACCGCCCTGCCCCCGGCCCAGTGGTTCCTGGACCAACTGCACGCACTGGAGGGCTGAGGAGGAGCGTGCGGCGGTCGCGGGTCCGGCCGGTGGGCGGGTCGGGGCCGTGCCGGTGCATCAGCCCGTCGCCGTTGGACGGAGACGTGACCGTCGGTGGCGACGGGCATCGATGTACCGGCACGTCCCCTCGCGCCGGATTCCGGCTGCGGGCCGTGGAGGGTTTCAGCCCCGGCCGCGGGCGAAAGTTTCAGCCCCTCCGGCGTTTGAGGAGCGGGGTCCGGGGCGGAGCCCCCGGGATGGGACGGGTAGGGGCGGCGGGGGCGAAACACGCTTGCGCCCGCCCCGCCCCCGCCGGGGGACGAGAGCCGGCCGGGTCAGGCGAGTCGGGCCGCGATGGCGGCGAGCAGGCCGACGACCCCGGCGGGCCCGTCGACCACCAGGTCGGCGCGCTCGGCGAGTTCGGCGACCTCGGAGCTGCCGCTGCACACCAGAAGCCCGGGAACCCCGTCGGAGCGAAGCTTGTCGACGGCGGCGAACGCGGGCAGATCCCCCAGATCGTCACCCGCGTACAGAACGGCCTCGGCACCGATCTCACGAACGTACTCCAGCAGGGCGACCCCCTTGTCCATACCGGGCGGACGCAGCTCCAGGACCATGCGCCCCGGCTCGACGATCAGCCCGTGCCGGGCGGCGAGTTCACCCAGCGGCCCCCGCAACGCCTCGAACGCGGCCTGCGGATCGGCGGCACGGCGCGTGTGCACGGCGACCGCCCGGCCCTTCTCCTCGATCCAGGTGCCCTGCCAGGCGCCGATCCCGTCGAGGAACCCCGGCAGTTCGGCACGGACGGCGGCCACGCCCGGGTGCGGGGCGGGCGCGGTGACCGTGCCGCTGACCGCGTCCCAGCGCTCGGCGCCGTAGTGGCCGAGGACGACCAGGTGCTCCAGCCCCGCCACGCCCGCGAAGCCTCCGTGGCGGACGGCGACACCGGCCGGGCGGCCGGTGACGACGGCGACGGAGGCGACCGCGGGAGCGAGAGCGGCGAGCACCGGGACCGCGTCGGGGTGGGCGCGGGCCTGGTCGGGGTCGGGGACGATGGGGGCGAGGGTTCCGTCGAAGTCGAGTGCGACGACCGTCCGGGCGGGGCGCGTGAGGATCGCTTCCAGAGCGTCGCGCCCTGCGGGGGTCGACGGAGTCGGCAAGGAGTCCTTGGATTCGGGGTGGCTGCCCATGGGCCGACCCTATCCGGGCGGCGCCGGACGCACCCCCACTCCACCCGGCCAGGCGTCCCTCCCCCCCCTGAATGCCCGGATCCCGCCCCGCCAAGACCTTCTCTCGCCCCCTCCGCCCCTACCCGACCCGTACGGGGGCGCTGCCCCCGGGCCCCCGCTCCTCAAACGCCGGAGGGGCTGGATCTTGCCCGTGCTCAGCGTTCGTCGCGGCGGGACTCGCGGACCCGGCGGAGCCTGTTCACCGTGACGGGGTCGTGCGCGAGGGCGCGCGGGTCGTTCAGCAGTGCGTTCAGGAGCTGGTAGTAGCGAACCGGGGCCAGGCCCAGTTGTTCGCGTATGGCGCGCTCCTTGGCGCCGGGGCCGGGGAAGCCGCGGCGCTCCAGGGCGAGAATGCTCCGTTCGCGCGGGGGCAGCTCTTCCATGGACAGCACGGTAGTCCCCGGCACCGACAGACGCCGGGCCCGGGGCCCCGGGGCCCGGCCCGCCCCCCCCCCCCCCCCCCCCGCCCCCCCCGCCCCCGCCCCCCGCCCCCCCCCCCCCCCCCCCCCCGCCCCCGCCCCCGCCCCCCCCCCCCCGCCCCGCCCCCCCGGACACC